>JAJYYT010000078.1 GCA_021800645.1 Actinomycetes bacterium | reverse complement strand
TCCCGCCGAGCCTGGCGACGACGTCGTCGCTGCGCACCGCCCCGCGAAGGCGCCGGGCGAAGGCACTGAGCACCTCGTCGCCCATGTCGTGCCCGTGCTCGTCGTTGATCAACTTGAAGTCGTCGAGGTCCATGTAGATGAGGGCGACCGCCCCCCCGCGCCGACCAAGACCCTGCAGCATGCGCCGGAGCTCCTCCAGCAGCAGATAGCGGTTGGCAAGTCCGGTCAACGGGTCGTAGAGGGCGTAGTGGGTGAGGCGCTGCTGCTCCATCCACTCCGCAGTCGTGTCGCGCAGCACGACGAGCACGCCTCTCTCCCCCTCGACGAGGAACGGTCTCGCGGAGATGGTCACGTGACGTTGTCCCTCGCCTTCCTCGCCCACGGTGAGGCGGACCTCGCGTGGGACGCCGTCTCGGAGCGCCAGGGTTGCAGGATGGAGGTCGTTGGCCAGCAGCTGGCCGTCTTCCGACCTGAGCCTGCTCGCTGCGGGGAGCGGCGACCCGACGAGCGTGCGCTCCGGCGCCAGCCCGTGCATGGCGTCGGCGGCCCGGTTCGACAGCACCACGATCCCCGCCTCGTCGAGGTACATGATCCCGTCGTCGAGACCCGCGATCAGCTGCGCTGCGTCGATCCGGGTCGACACTCGGTCGTTGTCGGGCGCCGCGGCGGGACGCGCCCGCTCCGCTCGGGGGTACGTGTCGGAGGCCCGCGAGGCGGCCGCTGCCTCCGCCGTCTGCCCTGTGGCGCCTCGGAGGAGCGGCGCGAGCCCCGTCGCGAGCCGGGCGAGCTGAGCCCGCTGGTACTCGTCAGGCTCGGGCAACCAGGTGTCGACCACTCCGAGGAGCCCCAATTCGGCGCTCCCCATCCATACGGGCACCACGACGCACGCGAGCGAAGCGTCCGCGGCGCCCGCCTCTGTGGACACCTCTGCGTTCCAAAAGAGGTCGCGGCCGTGGGCGGCCGGATGCGAAAGGCAGTTGCGAGCGAGCACCTCGACGCGATGCCACCCGTCGACCGGTGGCATCTCGTCGGAGAGGACCCGGTGCACCACGCCTGCCATGTCGACCGCGAACGAGCCGAGCCCCAGGCAGAGATCGAGCGCGGTGCGAAGCACCTCCTCGATCGAATCGCTCTCCAGCGCCGGGTCCCCCATCGCTACCGTTCCCACGACACTGCAACCGTAGTGCGCGACCAAAACGGTCTGCAGACTGCCCCGGCGCGCGCAGTCGCGGCGGACGCACGCCAACGCGATACCTCTCGTCGATGGAGATCCACCACCCTTCGCGGCACGCGACCTACCATTGTCGGTACAGCCCAGTGCGACAAGGCCTCACGGCACAACACGCGCTCAACTTGCCGTCAACGGGTCGTGCGTGCCACGAGAGTGAATGCGATCGAGCGAGTGACAGCACCCGTGGAACCTGGGGAGGCGAAGAGAAGCGTGGCCGACTTTCCCTGCACCTTCCGAGAAGACGTCACCGCGGCCGCCGAGATCCTTCGTCACGGAAGCGGCGTCTCTTGGGCTTACCGCTTGCTCGGAGAGCTCGAGTCGCGTCACGAGCTCTCCGACCTCTGGCTCGTCCTCGAGCCGAGCGTGGTGCCCGGGAACCCGAGCGTGGTGCCCGGGAACCCGAGCGTGGTGCCCGGGAACCCGAGCGTGGTGCCCGGACCACGAAGCGCGGGGCAGGTGGGAGGGGGCTTCCAGCTGTTCGCGCTGCGCGCCAGCGCGGCGTCCCTCGACGCTGTTCGCTCACTCCTCCACCGGCCCCCCGGGGTGCACCGCACCCCGGGGGACGTGCACCGCGAGCCGGCCGGGGTGCACGACGAGCCGACCGGGATCGACGCCGTCACGAACGCGGCGCTCGGCACCATGTGCAGTGCCACCTTCCGCGCGTGGGCGGCGTCCCTCGGCAGCGCCATCGACCCCGCGACGGGCATCTCGAGCAGCCCGGTGATCCGAGAGGGGATCAGCCGGGCTGCGGCATGCGGGGCACGCTACGGATGGTCCAGTACGCTCGTCGTCCTCACGACGGGTGGGGAGGCGCCCCCAGAGGCGCGCTGGCTTGCACTCGCGGCAGCGCTCGGCAAGGCGCTGCGGAGCGGCGACGAGGTCGGGGTGACAACCCCGGGAGTGGCGCTCGCCCTCCTCGGGAACGCCGGCCCCGACGCCGTCCGGCCCTTCATCGCCCGGGTCCGCGCCGCGCTGAGCGCAGCTGGGTGGGAGGACGTCGACCTGCACGCGGCGACCGCGAGGACCCCCGAGGAGACCGTCGACCCGGCGGAGCTCGCCCGACTCGCGGCCGAGCGGCTGGCAGACGCAGGGCTCGACGCGCCGGCGATGCCGGCCGACCCGTCTCTTGTCGAGCTCGAGCTGCGCGTCCTTCCTGGGGTCGTGTGCGTGACGATGGCCACACCGATCCTGGTCTTCTCGGCGTCGCCCTCTGCATCCCTCCATGAGCGAGTCCTCGACCTGGTCCGCGCCCGTCTCCCGCACGCCTCGGTCCGCATGCTCGCGGTCGCCGACGAGGCGTGGGCCCCCGAGCGTGCACCAGAGGTGTCGGGCGCGCGCGCGGGCAACGGGCGCGAGCACGGCAACGGCAATGGAGGCAGCAACGGGCGCGAGCACGGCAACGGCAATGGCGGCAGCAACGGCAACGGCGGCGACAGCGGCTACGAGAGCGAGCACGGCAGAGCGCGCGAGCACGGTTACAGGAACGGTTACGGGAACGCCGGAGCGGCGCAGGGGAGCACCGGGGGGAAGGGCGCCGCTCTGCCAGAGGAATCGGCTCCCCGGGCCATCTTGGCGACCGCGCCGGGCAGCGAGCGGGTCACAGCGCAAAGGGAAGGGTCGCGGGTGGAGCTCCTCAGCACCGCATTCGATGCGTCGCGCGGCACGAGCGAAGTGACCTTGGCGCTCGGCGCGCGACGCGGGACCGGGCGAGCGCCTGCCGGTCCCCTCGCCGGCGGGGCGCAGGCGACGCTCAACGCGCTCAGCGCGCTCTCCATCGACGTCCCCTTCTACCTCGTGTCCGCTGAGCACGCGCACGGCGTGCCCGGTGAGCCGGTCGTCGTCGTGCTCGCGCCCAAGCGTGACGGCGGCAGCGCTGCGCCTCCCGGCCAGATCGTGGAGCGCCTCGGCGTCGCGACGGGCAGGGAGGACGTGGAGGCCGCAAGCCGTGCGACGCTCGGCGCGCTGAACCGACATCTGACGAGGGGCTCCTCCTCCGGATGAGCGCGTTCCGCTACGGCGCGTCGTTCTACGACCGCGCGAGCGGGCTGCGCTTCGAGGGGCACCATCCCCTGAGCAGGCCTGACCGCTGGCGCGCGTATCTCAAGGGCGCAGCTCGGGAGTACTCCCGCTACGGGATCGCCGGTCTGGTCGACCAGCGCGCCCTCGAAAGGGGGGACGGGGTGTCCCTCTTCTTCGTCGGCGTCGACGCGAACGACCGCGTGGTCGCCGGGCTGCGTTGCCATGGGCCGCTGGACGACGCGGCAGCGGCACAGGCGCTCGCGGAGATGGCTGCGTCGCCCGAGTGGGAAGAGCACCGGGCCGCCATGGAGGAGGTCTCGGCGTACGGGGTGATCGAGATGAAGGGCGCATGGCGCGAGCTGAGCGGTGACGGCAGCCGTCTTGTCGCGTCGGCAATGGTCCGCTGCTGCGCCCACGCGATCGACTGGCTCGGCGCGGAGGTCCTCCTCGCCGCGGTCGCCGACCGCATGGAGCCGATCATGGCGTCGGTCGGCAGCATGATGCTGGGCACGGAGTCCGCACCGTACCCCTCTGAGCAGTACCGCACGATCCTCACGGGCATGCGGCGACCCCGCTACCGGGGGCTCCTCGACCCAGCCCAAGCTCGCCTCGTGCGCGAGGACCAGGAGCAGCTGAGCCGTCCACCCGCGAGCTCCCTCACGACCGGATGGCGGCCGATCGTCTTGGACGTCCGGAAGCGGGCGGACCGCCATGTCCTCACGAACCTGCGATCCGACCCCGGCATCGACGTCCTCGACGTGGTCGAACGCCAGCGCGCCGAGCTGCAACGGCTCATCCCTCCGGCGACGCCAGAGGTCCTCGAGGAGCCGACGTGCCACGTGTACCTTCCGTGGCGCCGCGCGGTCGTCCACATGCTGGGACCGCGCGCCTACGCGGTCCTGCGGTTGGACAGGAACCGTCACCGGATCACCCGCGAGGAGCAGGAGCGGCTCGCCCGCCAGCGGGTGGGGATCGTCGGGCTGAGCGCGGGCCACGCCGCTGCGGTGACGATCGCGCTCGAGGGGCTCTGCGGGGAGCTCCGCGTCGCCGACTACGACGAGCTCGAGGCGTCGAACCTCAACCGGCTTCCCGCCTCCTTGCTCGACATCGGCACCAACAAGGCGGTGGTGGCAGCCCGCCGGGTGGCAGAGCTTGACCCCTACCTTCCTGTCCACGTGGTCCCCGAGGGCATCGACCCTGACAATGTCGACGAGTTCATCGCGGGCCTCGACGTGGTCGTCGAGGAGTGCGACGACCTCGCGATGAAGCTGCTCGTGCGTGAAGCTGCCCGTCGCCAGCGCGTGACCGTCGTGATGGAGACCAGCGACAGAGGGATGCTCGACGTGGAGCGCTTCGACCTCGAGCCCGACCGTCCCGCGTTCCACGGGTTGCTCGGCGACGTCAGCGCCGACGAGCTCGACTCGCTCACGGTCGCCCAGAAGGTTCCCTACGTCCTCGCGATCGTCGACGCGCCGCAGGGGTCGGCGCGTGGCACCGCGTCGCTCGCGGAGATCGGACGGACGGTGTCGAGCTGGCCCCAGCTCGGCTCCGACGTCACGCTCGGCGGAGCGGCGGTCGCCGCGGTCGTCCGGCGCCTCGGGCTCGGTGACGACGTCCCCTCTGGCAGGACGCGCATCGACCTCGACGCGGCCGTCTCGTCGCTCGAGCCGCCCGTGCAGGTGAGCGGTGCGCCGAAGCCGCGGGTGCCGCCGGTGCCGCCGTCGGGAGCCGCCGACGTCGGGCGGGCGATCGTCCACGCGGCCACCCTCGCGCCGTCGTGCGGCAACGGCCAGCCTTGGCGGTTCGAGCTGAGCAGCCGGGACCTCGTGATCGCGCTCGACCGCTCGAGGAGCTGCGGGACGATGGACCTCAGCTCACGGGCGAGCTTCGTCGGACTGGGCGCAGCGCTCTTCAATGCTCGAGTGGCCGCCGCCGCCGCCGGCCGGCTCGGCCCGTACCGGCTCTTCCCTGAGGGACCGAGCTCGGACGTCGTCGCCTCCTTGGAGCTCGGCACGGCGTCGGACCCGTCGCTCGCCGAGCTCCACGGGGCCATGCTCGAGCGGTGCTCGAACCGCCGGCAGGGCACGCCGACTCCGCTCGACCTCGCGGAGGTGAGCCGGATGTCGCGGGCGGCCACCGAGGAGCACGCGCAGCTGCATCTCGTCACCGGCACGGATCGGCTGACGGAGTGCGCGGAGATCTTCGCCGCCGCTGAGCGCATCCGCTTCCTCAGCCCGCAGCTGCGCGAAGACACCTTGCGAGAGATGCGCTGGCCGGGCGAGGACGTGCGCACCGGGATCGACCTCGCCACGCTCGAGCTGTCGGGTCCCGAGGCCGGGTCGCTCCAGATGCTCGGTCGTGGCGACGTCATGGACCTCCTCGAGCACTGGGACGCGGGCGGGGCACTCGGCGACTACCTGGCACGGGCGATCGGCGCGAGCTCGGCGGTCGCGATCGTGACCGTCGAGAGCGCAAGTCCCGCGTCCTATCTCAGCGGGGGGATGGCGCTCGAGCGCGTGTGGATCGAGGCGCAGCGTTCGGGCTGGGCCGTGCAGGCGATCGCCCCCGCCTTCCTCTACGCCGTCCAGCAGAGGGACTACCAGACGCTCGGCGGCACCCGCTGGGCTGAGGAGCTGCGGCGCCTCGCCGAACGCTTCCGTGCCCTCGTCGACCTCGGGACCCACACAGCGGGGATCCTCACCCTGCGGCTCAGCCGGGCCGCCCCCCCGCACGTCCGGAGCGCCCGGCTTCCCCTCGACCAGGTGCTGCGGCGCCGGGCAGCGCCCTAGGCGTGATCGTTCGCGCCCCCAATCGCTGAAGCGCACAAACAGTTTGCGCAGAAATTCTGCCGCTCTCGTGCATTCCGCCTCGTGAGCAGGTACGATTACAAGGTCGGAGGAGTGGGGATGGTGATGAGTTCAGACCTCTTTGCTGGGGACGACCGTGTCGGCGGCGAAAATCTCGGTGAGGTTCTCGCGGGCGCGCTCAGGCTCTTGCGAGGCGCCGTGGCCGTCGAGTACCTGCCGGCGTCCTTGGCCCGCACCCCGGTGGTCTGGGCCGATCTGACACACGCGGCCGCGACCGCGGCGCTCCACACGCTGGTGTCGGGGCGGCTCGTGTCCGGCGGCCCGTGGGGGGAGGCTCGCCTCGGCGCGAACCTGGCGTGGATCGAGCCGCTGGATCCGACCGACGTCGTCGCTCCCGACGACGGGCACGTGGCACGGGGGGCGTTCGCCGTCGCCTTCAGGGAGCGCCCGCCGCTCGCCGACAACGAGATCGACACGGTCCGCCTGTTCGCCCGGCTCGCAAACGCGGTCGTCGGCCCGAGAGAGGCCACACGCACAACGTCGAGGCGGCGCGGCCTCGACGATCTCGTGTCGACCATCAGCGAACGGCTGATGTCCACGACCGGCCCGACCTTGAGAGATGCGCTCGACTGGGCGGTCGAGGTGCTGTGCGAGTACCTGGGTGCGGACGTCGCGTTCCTCCGCCGCAACGACCACGCTCGCGGCATGAGCGTTCTCATGGCCTTCTACCCCCCGCGCGGCATCCCGCTGGAGGAGGACCCGCTCGGCATCGTCCCGTTCGACGCCGACCCCATCTTTGCCGCGACCAAGGACCTGAAGGTCCCCTTCATCGTGCGCAATGCCGCGGAGACCGACGACCGCTACCTCCAGCGGGTCCGCGACGCCGGCTGGTCGGACCAGTTCGCGGGTGCCGGCGTCCCCCTCGTGCACGGCGACTCGACCGAGGGGGTCCTTGCCTTCGTCTATCTCACCTCCTACACGTGGTCGGAGCACGAGATCAACGCGCTACGCGCCGTCGCCGCGCTCCTCGTGCAGTTGCTCCACCGCATCGACGCCGAGGAACGGCTCCGTCACAGCGCCCTGACCGACGAGCTCACGGGCCTTGCGAACCGCAGGGCGCTCATCGAAGAGGTCGCGGCCCGCCACGAGGCTGACAAAGGGCCGACCGCACTGCTCTTCATCGACCTCGACCGGTTCAAAGTGATGAACGACCAGCTCGGCCACCGCGCCGGCGACACGGTGCTCCGGGTGATCGCCGACCGCATCCGCACCTCCCTGCGGCCGAGCGACTTCGCCGCCCGGCTGGGCGGTGACGAGTTCGTCGTGCTCCTCGACGGCGCGGACAGCTTGGCGGCGGTGGCAGCCGCGAGCCGGCTCCTCGAGCTCATCTCGCTGCCCATCGACCTCCGCGGCCAGCGCGTCGCCCACACGGGCAGCGTGGGCATCGCGCTCACCGAGTCCACGACCGTCACCGCCGAGGAGCTGCTCGGCCAGGCGGACATGGCGCTCTACGCGGCCAAGTCGCAAGGGGGGAGCCGCGCAGTGGTGTTCGACCGCGAGCTCGAAGCGAGCGTCGCCCAACGCTCCACGATGGAGCTGCTGCTGCGACAGGCTCTCGAAGACGACGCGCTGAGGGTGATGTACCAGCCCGAATTCGATCTCGTGACCGGCAAGCTGCTCGCCGTCGAGGCACTCGTCCGGTGGTTCCGGGCGGGCGAGGGGTTCGTCGAAGCGGCGAAGTTCGTGCCCATCGCCGAGGAGACCCACCTCATCGCCGACATCGACCGCTGGGTGCTCGCGCGCGCCTGCGAGCAACTGGCCTCCTGGCGTCGCACCTACGGGCTGGACATCGTCGTGCGGGTCAACATCTCCCCCGCCCAGCTCGGCGTCGTGGGCGTCGTCCAGACGGTCGAAGACTGCATCCGGCGGTCGGGGATCCCGCCTGAGCTGCTCTGCCTGGAGATCACCGAGCAGGCGGTCATCGAGGACATGGAGCAGGCGGTGCGCGTCCTCGAGGACATCCGTGCGATGGGTGTCAGGCTCGCCATCGACGACTTCGGGACTGGCTTCAGCTCGATGAGCCAGCTCAAGTCCCTTCCTGTCGACGTCCTCAAGATCGACCGAGTCTTCGTCGACCGCATCGCCGACGATCCGACCGACCAGGCGATCGTCGAGACGATCGTGGGGCTCGCGCGCGCCTTCAAGCTCGACGTGGTGGGAGAGGGCATCGAGCGCGCGGAGGACCTCTCGACGCTCGTGCGGCTGGGATGCCGGCGTGGGCAGGGGTACCTCCTCTCGCGCCCGCTGCCTCCAGAGGAACTCCGCCAGATCCTCGTCCAGGGCGGGATCGACCTCGTGGCGCTGGGGACCCTGGAGAACGCGCTCGCCCGAGGGCTTTGACCCGCCTGGGGGGGCGAGCCGGAGCGTCAGGGGCGAGCCGGAGCGTCAGGGGCGAGCCGGAGCGTCAGGGGCGAGCCGGAGCGTCAG
>JAJYYT010000077.1 GCA_021800645.1 Actinomycetes bacterium | reverse complement strand
GTGCCGGAGGTGAAGACGACGAGGAGCGGGTCCTCGTCCCTGACCTCCAGGGCCAGTGCCTCCAGATCGCCGAGACCGCCGGCGCTGCTGTCCGTGACCGAGGCAGCGCGCAGGTCCTCCAGCCGGCACACCCCCGGCGCGACCGTGCTGGACCGCACGGCGGTGGCCACGTCGTCTGCGTGGGCAGCGCCGGCGGCGACCAATGCCGGGTCCACCACCTCGAGCTCGGCGCGCAGCTCAGCTGGCGTGAGGCGGCGGTTCAGCGGCACGAGCACAAGGCGAGCCAGCGCGCTCGCGAAGAAGAGCGCGACCTGATCGGGATCGTTCTCCGTCACCGTGGCGACGCGGTCTCCTGGGCCAAGGCCTGATCCGAGCAGGTGCGCCGCGAGCGCGACCGCCCTGCGGCGCAGCTCGCCATAGGTCATCCGTTCGTGACGAGCCTCGATCGCGATGGCAGCCGGGTCGCGACGGGCGCGATCGGTGAGCCACTGACCGAGCGTATGGCGCGAGGTCGACGGCCGGGGGCTCAACGCTCGGGCACCTCCGCTCCCGATCGGCTCGCCGCGGGCGCCCGATGGACGGTGCCTTCTCCGTCGCAGAACCGTTCCGTCGCGTCGGCGAGAAGCTCGGGCTGCTCCCAGAAGCACAGGTGGCCGGCGGGCGAGACGTAGAGGGCGCGCGCTCTTGGCATCGCGAAGGCGAGGCGCATCGTGTTCATCGGGTCGATGACCGCGTCGGCGAGCCCCGCGACCGCGAGCGTCGGCACCTCGATGCTGGCGAGAGGTGCCCGGAGGGAGAACGAGACGCTCGCAGCCGCCTGGGCGCGCCAGGCCGCCACGGTCTGGGGCTGGGCGGCACGCACTTCCAGCAACCGGTCGCCAAGACCGGGGCGCCGCCTCACCGTCTCGGGGGCGAGCGCCCCTTCGATGAGCCGGCGCGGCGAAGGCGGGACGCGTCGGTGGTCTCTGCGGAGCAGTGCGGTCGTCGCACCGGGCAACGGCGCGCCCTGCGGCTCGCCGGGAGTCGACGCGATGAGGACGAGACGCTTGACCCGGCTCGGCTGATCGGCCGCGAGCTGGAGGGCCACCATGCCACCGAGGCTTGCCCCGATGACGTCGCAGCGGTCGAGACCGAAGTGATCGAGCACGGCTCGCACGTCATCGGCGAGGTCCTCCACCCGGTACGGCCCGACCGGTTGGTCGCTCGCCCCGATGCCACGGTTGTCGACCAGCACGAGCCGGCGGCGGACGGCGAGCCGGTCGGCGAACGCGCCCCACCCGAGCCGACCGTAACCGAGACCATGCACGAGCAGCGTCCAGGGCCCCCGATCGCCGCGCAGCTCGTAGGCGATGGACACGCCCGCGTTGTCCGCCCGCCGGACGCGCCCGACAAGGCCGTCGTCCTGGTGCTCCGCGCCGCTCACCGTCGAGACCGCTCAGCGCTGCCCACGAACGGCACGAGCACCTCCAAGACGTGCTCTTCGTCCTCCAAGTGCGGCGCGTGCCCGCATCCCTGGAGCACCGCCTCGACCACCGTCCCCCCTCGCATCTCGGCCCGCTGCAGGAGCGCCTCGGTCTGGGACACCATCGGCTGCGCGGGGAACACCTCTGGGCCCGGCCAGCCCGCGGCCACCCCGAGCGCCCCGAGGTGGCCGAGGTCGAGCATCGAGTGGTCCGACACGATGAGGTCGTCGCTTCCGCGGACCCAGAGCACCGGACGCACCGCTGCGACGCCGACGAAAGCAGAGAGGTTGCAATAAAGCGGCGACATGGTGTTCGCGACCCCGCGCGTGCCGGGGGCGACGCCTGGCCAGTGCGAGCTGTCTCGATGGGTCCCGGGATAGTGGTCGTCGCCGACGGCCGCGAGGAGGATCTCCTCGACCAAGAGATCCTCCAGCGCCGGGGAGAGCTTCGAGGCCACGCCGAGGTACAGCGTGCGGAGGATCGACCGAGGCGAAAAGTCGCTCTCGTCGCTGCGGTCTCCCTCACGAAGACGCCGCACCAGCTCTGGTGCCACCGTCCCGGCCCCCGTGCCCGCCCCGTCCTCGTGGCACGGTGCGCCGTCGATCCCTTTGGTCCCCCCGAAACCGAACGGCGAAAGCGGCGCGAGGAGCGTGATCGATGCCACCTTCTCGGGGTGCTCGATCGCGTAGGCCATCGCGACCCCGCCGCCCATGGACCATCCGACGAGGTGCACCGGGCGATCAGTCGGCGCAAGTGCAGCGTCCGAGAGGACGGCATCGACGTCGTCGACGAAGTCGGCGAGACCCCTCGTGGCATCGACGGGGACGGGATCGGAGCGTCCGAAGCCCCTCAGGTCCGGCGCAACCACGTGCCAGGTGCCGGGAAGCGAGGCGAGCACGGGCTCGAAGAACCTCGCGCTGCTCAAGTTGCCGTGGACGAAGCACACCGTCGGCCCTCTGGCGTGCCCGCCCCGGACGAGCGCGTGCACACGCGCGCCTGCGTGCCCCGCGAAGTGCGACTCGGCGGCCGGGCCCGCGAACCGGCCGCTCGGGCCGCAGCGAGGGGTCGTGCGCTTCACGATGTGCCTGGGCACGGACATCAGCTCTTCCTCCTCCGAACCGGGCGGGCGCGACCTGCACCTGTTTCCGAGGCGCCGAGCATGAGCGCGACGACACGCATCACGTGATCGAAGACCTCGGGCGGCATCGATCGATGATCGTCCCAGAGGATCCACTTCATCCCGACCATCTCTCCGACGGCGATGAGCGCCCATGCAAGAACCGTCGGGTCGTTCGGGACGATCTCCCCACGGGCCATCGCAGCCTCCAGCTGCGGGACGTACCCGGAGATGATGCGCTCGTAGTGGTAGTGCAGCGTCTCCGGCGAGACGAACTCCGCCTGGCGGATCAGCCGGTAGAGGGCCGGGTGCTCTGCAGTGAACCGGAAGAAGGCAGCGAACCCCCGCCGCTCGGCCTCGAGACGGGTCGGCGCTCCCTCCGAGGCCTGGGTCATGGTCTTGCGCACGCGATGGTTCAGGTCTCTCACCACCTCCTCGAACACCTGCTGCTTGCTTTCGAAGTACAGGTAGAAGGTGCCGGCCGCGACCCCGGCGTGCTCGGCGATCCGCACGACGGACGCGTCGTGGTACCCGAGATCGGCGAAGACCGTCTCGGCGGCCTCCAGGAGCCGGGCGCGGGTCCGCTCGCCGCGTGCGTTGCGACGCGAGGGCGCCGGCAGGCCGCCCTCGACGCCATCGGCCAGGCCCTCCTTGCTCGCAGGCTCGACATCACGTGCTGGCGTCATGGAATTCTCCCAGGTAGGACGACTCGAGCACCTCGGGGTGCGCGAGCACGTCGGCTGCATCGCCCGAGACTGCCAGCCGGCCATGGCTGAGGACCAGCGCAGCGCGGGCCATGCCAAGGGCCATCTCGGCGTGCTGCTCCACGAGGACGACCGCCGTGCCGTGCCGGTGGGCGACGTCCGTGACGACGTCGAGCAGCTGCTCGACGATCCGAGGGGCGAGCCCGGCACTCAGCTCGTCGATCATGAGGACTCGTGGCCGCAGGACCAACACACGGGCCAAGGCGAGCATCTGCTGCTCGCCGCCTGAAAGGAGGCCGGCGCGGCGGCCCATCAGCGGCGTCAGGTCGGGAAAGAGGCGCAGCGCGTCGGACAGGTGCTGGTCGAGGCGCCCAGGCAGCAGCCGCAAGTTCTGCTCGGTGGTGAGCCGACGCACGATGCCGCGGTCCTGGGGCACGAAGCCGAGCCCTCCACGAGCGCGTTTCGCAGCGGAACGGCCCGTGACATCGCGCCCGAGCAGCCGGATCGCACCGCCGAGCACCGGCAGCAGGCCGGCTATGGCCGCGAGCGTCGTGGACTTGCCGGCACCGTTGGCTCCCACGACCGCGAGGACGCTCCCCGGATCGACCGAGAACGACAGCTCGTGGACCACCGGGATCCCCTGGTAGCCGGCGGTGAGCTCGCACACTTCGAGCGCGGGCGTCATCGCACGCCTGTCCACGCGCGGCGGGCGGCTCGATCGGACGCGGCACGCGACGGGGTCGCCGCGCCGGCGGCTCGCCCGAGGTACGCGCGGCGGACCTCGACGTCGGCGCGGACGTCCCGCGGGCTGCCCGACGCGATCAGCCGACCCTGGTCCAGCACGAGCACCTCGTCGGAGACGCCGAAGACCAGCTCCATGTCGTGCTCGACCAGCATGACCGCGACCCCGAGCGCGGCGATCTCGCCGAGACACCCCCCGAGGTGCGCGCTCTCGGCGGTGTCCAGGCCTGCCGCCGGCTCGTCGAGCAAGAGCGCCGCGGGAAGGGTCATGAGCGCCCGGCCCACGGCCACCAGCTTCTGCTGGCCGAGCGGCAGCGACGCCGTCCGGCGTCCTCTCGAGGGGCGCAGACCGAGGAGATCGAGCACCCATGTGACCCGATCAGCCGGAGCTGGCGCGCCTCCCCGAGGCCGTCCCTGGCGCAGCAGGTGACGGCGCGTCGGGATGGCGACGCTCAGGTCCTCGGCTACCGTCAGATCGCCGAACGCCGCCGGCGCCTGCCAGGTCCGCACCACGCCTCTGTGCACCAGCTCGGTAGGGGCCAGACCCAGGAGCTCCACGTCGCCCAGCCGCACGGACCCGCTCGCCCGTGCGAACCCGGTGAGCGCGTCGATCGTCGTCGTCTTGCCGGCACCGTTCGGACCGATGAGCGCGGTCACCTTGCCGGGAGCGAGCTCGAAGGACACCGACCGGACCACGGGCACCCCTCCGTAGCCGATCGTCAGGTCCCGCACGACGAGCGGCTCGGCCGAAGCGCGCTGCACGACCGGCCGCCCCGGAGCAGGCCTGGACGCAGTCGGCGCTCCCGGGGCGGGGAGCGAGGGCTCACCGGGCACACGCACACGGGTCGTACCCGCTGGAGCCTCCGCTCGCGCCGGCCGGTACCGAGCGAAGAGCCGGCGGACGGTCCCAGTCATTCCTTCGGGATAGGCGATCGCCGCGACGATCAGCGCTGCGCCGCTGACGACCAGATAGTACGGGCCGAGGTTGTTCACGTAGCGGTTCAAGATCACGTAGAGGATCCCGGCCGGCGCGAGCATCCCCGCGAGGACCCCGCCAGTGACCGACGTGATCCCCCCGAGGTACGCGAAGGCAAGGAAGGGCAGGCCGGCAGCGAGCGCGTCGAACGACGGGCCGGAGAACTGACCGGTGGCGTAGGTCATCATTGCGCCGCCCAACCCGGCCAGGAAGGACGCCGCGGCGAACGCTTCCAGCTTGGACGCGGTCACGCCGATCCCGACTGACGCTGCGACCGGCTCGTTGGCGCGCACGGCGAGGAGCCGGAGCCCGGCCGGGCTGCGGGCCAACCACAGCACGCCGCCGACGACCAACAGCAAGACGACGAGCGCGAGCACCCCAAAGGACAGGCGTGCGACGTCGTCTCCGGCACGCACCCCGAGATCTGCGCCGAAGAGCACCGGGCTCCGGGGTGCCAGACCTTGCGGCGGGTCGAACGCCGGGTTCGCGAAGAGAAATTGCTCGACGGCGACGGCAAACGCGAGGGTGACGATCGCGAGCTGCATCCCGCGGATACGCAGCGCCGGCACCGCCACCACCAGACCCAGGACCGCGGCGGCGGACGCGCCGAGGAGAGGGGCCAGCGGGAACGGGATGCCCGCGGCGCTGGACAGCTTGGCCACGAAGACGCCACCGGTACCGGCGATGGCGAGCTGGGCGAGGGAGATCTGACCCCCATAGCCGGTGAGCACGACGAAGGACATCATGACGATCGCGGCGATCATCGTCTCGATCACGCCGAAGCGATAGATGCCCGACACCGCCACGAGCGCGATCCCGCCAGCGGCTCCGAGGCCGATCAGCGTCCGTACCACGTGGCGCGGACGGACGACGCCGGGGAGCGCGACCCCGGCGTCGTCTCCGCGAAACGGAAGGCTCCGACCCGCCACGGCCAGCGCGACCACGATGACCACCAGCGGGAGCGCCTCACCCACCCCCCTTTGCGCCCAACCTGGGTACCACGACATGGTCTTCAGAAAGTCCACGATCGACTGGAAGACGCCGAGCCCGATCCCCGCTGCGCAGGTGGCCGCGAGCGACCGCAGCCGGCCGACGAGCACCGCGGCCAGCGCGGGCACCACGTACAGGGTGTCCGACACCGTGTTCAGACCGACCAGCGGCGCCACGAGGACGCCGAAGAGCCCGGCGAGCGCACCCGAGAGTGCCCACGCGCCCGCGGCCAAGCGGGTCGGAGACCTCCCAACCAGCGCCACGGAAGCCTCGCTCTCTGCCACGCCCTGCATGGCGAGGCCGCTTCGGAAGAAGCGGAAGTAGGCGCCGAGCGCCGCGGTGACGACGAGCGCCACGCCGAGCAGCTCCACGTCGCTCCACGGCGCGCTCTGAGCTCCGAGCGTCAGGCTGGCAGTCGACAGGACGCTCGGTGCCACGAGCTGCTGGCTGCCGAAGGCGACCGCAGCCACTGCCTGCACCAAGAGCATCAGGCCGACAGACGCCACGATCTTCGCGAGGTCCGGTGCCCGGCGGAGCTGGCGGAACACGACCAGCTCCGCGACCAGGTTGAGCGCCGCCGCAGACGCCACCCCCCCGACCACCGCCAGCCAAAGCGGCGCCGGGCCGCCCATCGAGACGGAGTTGGGAACCCCTACGACCGGGAAGTACAGGCGCCCGCTGCTCCGCAGCCCGTAGTACACGTAGCCGCCCCACATCGCCACGGCGCCCACGGCGAAGTTGACGACGTTCGCTCCCCGGTGCGTGACCAGCAGCGCCAGCCCGAACCCGGCGTAGACGACCCCGATCCCCAGACCGAGGACGGCAAAGACGATCAGGTCGTCAGCCATCGTGCAAGCTCGCTTCCCTTCGCCGGCCACTGGCGAAAGTCGGCCGGCGGGTCATCACTCGACCAGTGTCTCGCCGTCGACGAACCCCTTCGTGTACATGACGCGCTTTCCGTTGTGGACCTGGTACTCGATCAGGCCGCTCGCACACGCCGCCCGCTCACCAGGCCACTGCTTGCCATTGCAGTCGAGCCGCTGGCCCATGAAGCTCATCTGGCCGTCGATGTGCCGCAGGACCTGGAGCACGGAAGACGCGTCGATGCTGCCGCGGATCTTCCCCAACGCGGTTGCGAGGTCCATCGTGGCGGAGAACGGATCTTGTGCGAAACCCTGCGTGTACTGGGGCGCGTAGCCCCGCATCGCCTTCACGTAGATCCGGATCTGAGCCCTGGCCCGCGCCGGCACACCCGTCGTGTCGTCGGGAACGTACAGGTCCGAGGCCGTGAAGACGCCGTCTGCGCCCGACGGGTCCGCCTTGATGAAGGCCGAGCACGACCCCGCGAAGATTGCACCTTTGTAGGACAGGGTGCGGATCGCTGAGACCAGGCTCGTGCATGTCGACTCAGGAGCCGTGAAGAACAGTGCTCTTGCCCCGGTGGCGATCGCGGATCCCACGGTGGACTGGAAGTCCGGGCTGGTCCCGTTGTAGTAGATGGCGCGGTACTGGAGCCCGAGAGCCTTCGCCGCCGGCTCGGAGTCGTCCGTGACGAACCCACGATCCTGAGCGTTTGTCGCGGCCATGTAGGTGACCGACGACACGTGCAGGTCCCGCTTCATCACCTCGAGTGGAACCACGTCATAGGCTCCCGTCGCCGCGCCGAAGAAGAAGGCATCTGGGCTGTTGGACTGGACGTTTCCGAAAGCCGTGTGGCCCACGAGCGGGATACCTGCACCTGCAAGGACCGGCACGGCGGCATCCGAGCCGATTGAGATGCCCTCCAGGACCGCGGGCACGTGTGCCTGCACGAACCGGTTGGCGCACGCCACCGCGGATGTCGTGGAACCGTCTGTGTAGCAATCGAGGAAGTCCAGCTTGCGGCCGTCGATCCCTCCATGATCGTCGATGTAGATCCGTGCCGCCTGAGCGCCCGCCCCGAATGTGGGGAAGGAGATGGGTCCCTGCTGCTCGTTCAAGAAGCCGATCGTCACCGGCGGCGGCCCGTCAGCCCGTTCCCCTCCCGCCCCGTCCGCGCCGGCGCCGCTCGCCACGCCGGAGAGCGCGACGAGCGTCCCCGCGACGAGCAGGGTGCCAAGCAGTCGTCCGACGCCGCCGACCAGGCACCTTCTCGAGTCGATCTTGTGAATTCTGCTCACAGCCCCTCCTTGTCGATCTCGCGCTTGGCGAGAACCTCACAGCCGCGCAGAGCGGCAGCTCTCGGCCGTCGTCATCACGACCGATGGCGGCCCTGCTCCTTTTCCGATACCTGAACCATCTTTCAGGTTTCTAGATATGGAACGTTAAGACCGTCCGCTTGGCGTGTCAAGAGGACAGGAGGCTGGTTCGCGCCCCTCAGGCCGAGCTCGCAGACGTTCCCGCGTCGGCCGACGAGATCCTCGTCCCGCCACCTCGTCGCCGAGCAAGACAGCGGTTCGAAGCCGCGACGGGACCTTTGCGCGCTCAGCGCGCGTGCGAGGCTGGATCGGTGGGCGAGCCGGATCTCGAAGAGGCGCTCCGTGACGCGCGCAGAGGGGACGAATGGGCGATCACGCTCCTGGTCCGATCGATCCAGCCCGGCCTGCTC
>JAJYYT010000076.1 GCA_021800645.1 Actinomycetes bacterium | reverse complement strand
ACGATGCTCCCCTGAATCGGCGTACGCCGCAGTGTACCCGGCCTCGCGCTTCATCCCCCTGCGATCGCGCCGAGGACGATGAACGGCTCGTGGCCCGAGGCCACCTCCTCGGGGAGCTCGGCGTCCGGAGGTTCGTCCGAGAGGTCCTCCTCGCAGGCGAAGAAGCGGAGGAACGGGCGCCGTCGTGCCGTCGCGCGGTCCCGGATCGTTCCTCCGAGCACCGGGAACCTCGCCTCGAGGGCGTCGAGCACGCTGCGCTGGGTGACGCTGCCTGCCACCATGACCGACACCTCCCCTTCCACGCCCGCGAGGTCGCGCAGGTGCAGGGGCAGCACGACGCGCACGTCCTGCGCCTCGTGCGGCTCGGTCACGGCCCGGTCCGGGCCGGGGCCCCGACGCCTCGTCACGGCTTCGTCTCGATCGTGTCGATCACGGAAGGTCCTGCACCTCGACCGAGAGCACCGCGGGGAGGTGCTCGGCGATCGCCCTCCAGTGGTCGCCGCCGTCCGCCGACCCGTAGAGCTGGCCGCCGGTGGTGCCGAAGTAGACGCCACCAGGGTCCAGGTGGTCGACGTCCATTGCGTCGCGCAGCACGTCGACGTAGCAGTGCGCCTCGGGGAGCCCGCGAGCGAGCGGCTCCCACTCCCCGCCTCCGCACCGGCTTCGGTACACCCGGAGCCTGCCCTCTGGTGGGTAGTGCACCGAGTCGCTGGTGATCGGGACGACGTAGACGGTATCGGGCTCGTGCGCGTGGAGTGCGATGGGGAAGCCGAAATCGCTCGGGAGGTCCCCGCTGACTTCGATCCACGACTCGCCGGCGTCGTCGCTGCGCATCACGTCCCAGTGCTTCTGCATGAACAGCGTGGCCGGCCGTGCCGGATGCTGTGCGATCCGGTGGACGCAGTGGCCGACCTCGGCTTCCGGCTCCGCCAGGATGTCCGAGTGGAGCCCCTTGTTCTTCGGGCGCCACGTCTCGCCGCCGTCGTCCGAGCGGAAGACCCCCGCGGCCGAGATGGCGACGAACAGCCGTCGGCGGTCCGCAGGGTCCAGAAGGATCGTGTGAACCGCCATCCCGCCCGCACCGGGCTGCCAGCGCGAGCCGGTCTCGCTGCCACGCAGGCCCGGAAGCTCCTTCCAGCTTCCGCCCCCGTCGGTCGAGCAGAAGATGGCCGCGTCCTGGACGCCCGCGTAGACCGCGTCCGGGTCGTCCGCTGAGGGCTCGAAGTGCCACACGCGTGCGAACTCCCACGGGTGCGGGGTCCCGTCGAACCATTGATGGCTCCCGGCCTTCCCCTCGTAGGAGAAGGCGTTCCCCACCGCCCGCCAGCTCCTCCCGCCGTCGTCGGAGCGCTGCACCACCTGCCCGAACCAAGGGCTCGATTGCGATGCATAGATCCGGTCGGGGTCAGCGCGGGAGCCCTTCAGGTGGTAGATCTCCCATCCCGCGAAGTGCGGTCCCTCCGTCGACCAGTCGCGGCGCGAACCGTCGGACGTGAAGACGAACGCCCCCTTGCGGGTGCCGACCAGCAGTCGGACTCCGCTCATGTCCCCTCCCTTCCGGACGCCGCCGATCGATCAGCCGCGTCTGGGTGTGAGCGTAAGGCGACGACGCGCCGTCGTCATCTCCGATCTTGCGCAGATGGGCAGGCGAGCCAAGGCAGCGCGACGAGCACCGGGGTCGACCATTCCGGCAGGACGTCGAGGAGGAGGTCGCGCCTGAGCGTTCTCCCCGACGCACAGGAGCGGACCGGCTGCTCGAGGGTCCCGGCGACCGTCTGCGGAGGGACGAGCTGCACGTCGTAGGCGGCGGAGCGCGCCAGCGCCGACGCGAGCAGCCAGAAGGTCCCCCGGGGGACACGAGGCAGGAAGAACTCCCCTGGCCCGGCGAGGAGGGCGCCCGCCACCGGAGATCCACGCGCGGACCGGCGAGGGAAGAGGCCGACGTAGACCGAGGGCGAGGGCCCGAGGAGCTGGCTGGCTGCCTCGGTGAGCTCGATCCGACCACAGACCAGGTCCGCTGCCGGGCCGCCGCTGCCGGGCACGACCACCGGCCGAGGTGGTGAGCCGGCCAAGGTGTGGGGGAGCCGCCGGAACTCGGTCGGGCTCGTGCCGACCAACGCCGTGAAGCGCCAAGCGAACGTGCCGGGCGCGGTGAACCCCGACGCGTGGCAGACGTCGATCACGCGGTCGTCATGGTCGCGGAGCAGGCGCTTCGCAAGCTGGAACCGGTGCGCTGCGAGGAAGCGCCCAGGCGGCACGCCGACGCTCCGCTGGAAGCCCCGGGCCAGATGGAAAGGGCTGTAGCCGACGTGGTCGGCGACATCGGCGAGCCGGATCGGCTCGGCGGCGTGCTCGGCGAGGAAACGGGCCGCCCGGACCACCACGGCAGATTCCACGCCACTCCCCTCCACGAGAACCGCCGCGACCAGCGTACCGGCCGGGAGCGGAGAACGCAGGCCGCGACCGAGCGCTCGGTCGCGGCCGCCTGGGGGTCAGCGAAGGAGGACCGCGTCCCCCTGCGCGTCGACGGTGACGGTCGCCCCCTCGGGGTAGCGCCCGTCGAGCACCGCGACCGCCAGCGGGTCCTCCACCTCGCGCTGGATGACCCGCCGCAGGGGGCGGGCTCCGAAGCTCGGGTCGTACCCCTTGGCTGCGAGCACCTTCTCCGCCTCCGGCGTCACGACCAGCGACAGGCGTCGCTCGGCCAGCCTGGTCCGCAGCCTGCCGAGCTGGATGCCCACGATGACGGCGAGGTCCGCCTCGGTGAGCGGACGGAAGCGCACGACCTCGTCCACGCGGTTCATGAACTCCGGCTTGAAGAACGCGTACGGATCGCCCGGGAGGTTGGACGTCATGATCAGCACCGTGTTCGTGAAGTCGACGGTGCGTCCCTGCCCGTCGGTGAGGCGACCGTCTTCGAGCACCTGCAGCAGGATGTTGAAGACGTCGGGATGCGCCTTCTCGATCTCGTCGAGCAGCACGACCGCGTAGGGCCGGCGGCGGACCGCCTCGGTGAGCTGACCTCCCTCCTCGTAGCCGACGTACCCGGGCGGTGCGCCGACGAGCCTGGACACGGTGTGCTTCTCCATGTACTCGCTCATGTCGATGCGCACCATCGCCCGCTCGTCGTCGAAGAGGAACTCGGCGAGCGCTCGCGCGAGCTCGGTCTTGCCCACGCCCGTCGGCCCGAGGAAGAGGAAGGACCCGATCGGCCGGCCCGGGTCCGACAGCCCTGCCCGGCTCCGGCGGATCGCGTTCGCCACGGCGGTCACGGCCTCGTCCTGGCCGACGACACGCCGGTGCAGCGCGTCCTCCATGCGCACGAGCTTCTGCACCTCGCCCTCGAGCAGACGGGTGACGGGGATGCCGGTCCAGCGGCTCACGACCTCGGCGACGTCCTCGGCGTCGACCTCCTCCTTCAGGAACCGCTGGTGCTCCTGGAGCTTGACCAGCTCCTCGGTCGCCTCGTCGATCCGCCGCTCCAAAGAGGGCAGCTCGCCGTAGCGCACGGCCGAGGCGCCCGCGAGGTCCCCGTCGCGCTCCATCCGCTCCGCTGCGGCGCGGCGCTCCTCCAGCTCCCCCTTGAGCGACCTGATCGTGCCGATCGCCCGTTTCTCCGCCTGCCAGTGCGCGGTCATCGCGTCCGCCTGCTCGCGCAGCTCGGCGAGCTCCTGGTCGAGGCGCGTGAGCCGTTCCGCCGATGCCTCGTCGGTCTCCTTCTCGAGCGCGACCTTCTCGATCTCGAGCTGGCGGATGCGCCGGGTCACGACGTCGAGCTCGGTGGGCATCGAGTCGATCTCGATCCTCAGGCGGCTGGCCGCCTCGTCCACGAGGTCGATCGCCTTGTCGGGCAGGAAGCGCCCGGTGATGTAGCGGTCGGAGAGCACCGCGGCGGCAACCAGTGCCGCGTCCTGGATCCGCACGCCGTGGTGCACCTCGTAGCGCTCCTTCAGACCTCGAAGGATCGCGACCGTGTCCGCGACGGAGGGCTGTCCGACGAAGATCTGCTGGAACCGCCGCTCGAGCGCAGCGTCCTTCTCGATGTACTTGCGGTACTCGTCGAGCGTCGTCGCTCCGATGAGCCGCAGCTCGCCACGTGCGAGGAGCGGCTTGATCATGTTGCCGGCGTCCATCGCGCCTTCCGCAGCACCCGCGCCCACGATCGTGTGGAGCTCGTCGACGAACGTGATCACCTCGCCCTCTGCGTCGGTGATCTCCTTCAGCACCGCTTTCAGGCGCTCCTCGAACTCACCGCGGTACTTGGCCCCGGCGACCATCGAGCCGAGGTCGAGCGCGACGACGCGCTTGTTCTTCAGCCCCTCGGGCACGTCGCCGGCGGTGATGCGGTTCGCCAGCCCCTCGACGATCGCCGTCTTGCCCACGCCGGGCTCTCCGATGAGCACCGGGTTGTTCTTCGTCCGGCGCGAGAGCACCTGGATCACCCGGCGGATCTCCTCGTCCCGCCCGATGACCGGGTCGAGCTTGCCCTGGCGCGACAGCTCGGTCAGGTCCCGCCCATAGCGCTCGAGCGCCTGGAAGGTCTCCTCGGGCGTCGGGGAGGTCACCCGGTGGCTGCCCCGCACCTCGCGCAGCGCGGTGAGGAGCTGGTCGCGGGTGACCCCGAGCGCGTCTGCCCACGCGAGGAGCAGGTGCTCGACGGAGACGTAGTCGTCGCCCATGTCCCGGCGGAGCCCGTCGGCCTGCTCGAGGCCCTCGCGCGTCGCCCGCGCCAGGGAAGGCTCCGAACCGCCCACGGCACGAGGCAACTTGGCCAGCCTCTCGCCGATGCGGCGAGCCACCACGCTTGGATCCGCGCCCAACCGGGCGAGGATCGGGCGGGCGATGCTCTCGGGGTCCGCGAGCACCGCGGCGAGGAGGTGATCGGGGGTCACCTCGGCGTGATGAGCCGCGGCGGCCTGCTGCGTCGCAGCGCTGAAGGCTTCCCGGGTCTTCACGGTCCAACGTTCTGGGTCGATCGTCATCGAGCTCCCTCTGGGTATGTCTTTCCTCTCGGTCGGTTCGTCACAGCCCGGGCTTGCCCGCAGGCCGGTAGGGGACCGGCGACGCGTCGAAAGGGACCAGGTCTCGCCGGTAGTGGCGATGGACCCGCTCGATCGCGTCCAACGCGTCGGCTCTCGCCCGGTCGAGCTCGGCGCGCAGCCTGGCGACCTCGCTCTCGAGCTCGAGCACGCGACGCACCCCTTCGAGGTTCAGCCCGGCAGCGGTCAGGTCCTGGATGTGGCGGAGCCGCGCGAGGTCGCGCTCGGAGAAGCGTCGCGAACCGCCCCTCGTACGCGAAGGATCCAGCAGCCCCTTGCGCTCGTAGACGCGAAGCGTCTGGGGATGGACCCCGGCGAGCTCGGCGGCGACCGAGATCACGTACACCGGCGCGGTTGTCCGGCTCGCAGCCCCGCCGTCGTGCCCAGCCCGACCACCACCGTTACGGATGCTCCTGGCTCTCGGCATCGTCATGCCTCCACCCGCTCGCGCGGCGCGGGCTCGAGCGTCGCCGCGAGCTGCTCGAGCGCCGCCCGCTGCTCGTCGTTCAGCGACTTGGGCACCACGACATCGACCCGCACGAGCAGGTCGCCTGCCGCCGCAGCGTTCTTGCCGCTCCCCGCCGGAACCCCGCGTCCTTTCACTCGCAGGTGCGTGCCCGGAGCCGTCCCGGGCGGGACGCGAACGCTCACGGGACCGTCGAGGGTCGGGACCGTGACGGTCGTGCCGAGCGCCGCTTCCGGAAAGGTGACCGGCACCGACACGGTCAGGTTCCGTCCGCGACGACCGAACCTCCGGTCGGTGCCCACACGGACCACCACGTACAGATCGCCGGGGGGAGCGCTGCCCTGCCCAGGGGCTCCGCGGCCCTTCACCCGGATCCGCTGGCCGTCCTCGACGCCCGCCGGGATGCGCACCTTCACGACCCGGTTCCTGCGCTCGATCCCAGAGCCGTGGCACGTCGGGCACGGCGTGTCCACCACCGTGCCGCGACCGTTGCAGGTCGGGCAGATCGTCCGCAGCGAGAAGAGGCCTTGGTTGTCGTCGAGCGTCCCCTTGCCGTGGCAACGCGGGCAGGTGTGCGTCGAGGTCCCGGGTGCCGCGCCGGTGCCGTTGCAGGTGTGGCAGCGCACCTCCTCGGGGACGTTGACCGACGCCGTGACGCCGTGGACCGCGTCGGCGAAGGAGAGGTGCAGCTCGGTCTCCACGTCCGCGCCGCGCTGCGGCCCGCGGGCGCGTCGCCTCGACGAGCGTCCTCCGAAGATCCCCCCGAAGAGGTCACCGAGGTCGCCGAGGTCCTCGACCCTGAAGGTGGTGCCTCCAGGCGAGCCGAACCCACCGCCGAGCCCGCCCGCCATGGGACCGAGACGCCGCACTTCGTCGTACTCCTTGCGACGAGCGGCGTCGCCGAGCACGTCGTAGGCGGCGCTGATCTCCTTGAAGCGCTCCTCGCTCCCGGGGTTCGCGTCAGGGTGGTACTGCTTGGCGAGCTTGCGGTAGGCGCGCGTGATCTCCTTGTCGGTCGCCGACGACGGCACGCCGAGCACCTGGTAGTAGTCCTTCTCGAACCACTCGCGCTGCGCGGGCACGGCTCAACCTCGGACGCGGACCATCGCGGGGCGTAGCACCTGGCCGCGCCAGCGGTAGCCCGCACGCAGGACCTCGTCCACCGCCACCGTCTGCGGGGCGGCGCCCTCGGGGGCGCCCTCGTCACCGATGCCGCCACTCGCAGCGGCAGCCGCCTCGTCACCGATGCCGCCACTCGCAGCGGCAGCCGCCTCGTCACCGACGCCGCCCCCAGCAGGGCCGGGAGCGTGCGCGACCGCGTCGTGGACGGTCGGGTCGAAGGGCACGTCGACTGCGTCGACCCGTTCGAGGCCTTCCTTGGCGAGGACGTCGAGCAGCTGCTGGCGCGCCTGGCCGATCGCCCGGGCCTCCTCGGACAGGGGCCCGCTCTGCCGGTCGGGCGCGCCGGCGGCACCGGCGTCGTCGGCGCGCGCGGCACCGCCTCGGGGACCGAGGTGGGCCCAGGCGAGATCCAGGTTGTCGAGCACCGGCAGCAGCTTCGTGACCAGGTTCGCCTCGGCACGAGCCCCCTGCTCCTGCTGGAGGCGAGCCACCCGCTTGCGGTAGTTGTCGAAGTCGGCCATGAGCCGCTGGAGCGACTCCAGGTACTCGTCGCGCTGGGCGGTCAGCGCTGCGACGTCCGTCAGGATCGCAGCCTCCTCCGCGCCTTGCCCACCAGCACCTTCCGCCACGGGCCGCGCAGCCGCACCCCCGCGCTCTGTGGACGCGACGTCGCTCGCAGGAGCCTCGCCCGGCGCTTCTGCAACGGCCGAACCGGCACCCTCCACACCGGCGGCACCGGCCGGAGCGTCGTCGCCGGCTTCCTCGACGCCAGCGTCGTCGTCGGCCCAGCGCGCCGCAGCATGATCAGCCCGGCCGCTCATTGCTCGTCGACGATCTCGGCGTCGACGACCTCGCCCTCGGCGGGCTCGTCGGACGACCCGGCGCCGCCCGACGTCGCGCCACCGCCCGGCCCGCCCGCAGTACCGGCGGTCGCCGACGCGCTCTGCGACGCCTGCTCGTAGAGCCGCTGCGAGAAGCTCTGGCTCGCGGTCATGAGACGCTCGGTCGCGCTCTTGATGGCCTCGACGTCGGTGCCCGCCAGCGCGTCCTTCAGGCGGGCGAGCGCGCTCGACACATCCTCCTTCTCGGAGCCCTGGAACTTGTCGCCCTGCTCACGCAGGAGCTTCTCGGTCTGGTACACGAGGGTGTCCGCGGTGTTGCGCACCTCGGCCTCCTCGCGCCGGCGCCGGTCGTCCTCGGCGTGCGCCTCGGCGTCGCGGATCATCCGCTCGATGTCCTCCTTGGCGAGCGCGGACTGCCCGGTGATCGTCATCGATTGCTGCTTGCCGGTGGCGCGGTCCTGCGCGGACACGTGGACGATCCCGTTCGCGTCGATGTCGAAGGTGACCTCGATCTGGGGGATGCCCCGCGGAGCCGGGGGAAGGTCGACGAGCTGGAACTTGCCCAGCGTCTTGTTGTACATCGCCATCTCGCGCTCGCCCTGGAGCACGTGGATCTCGACCGACGGCTGGTTGTCCTCTGCGGTCGTGAACACCTCGGACCGCTTGGTCGGGATCGTCGTGTTGCGCTCGATGAGCCGGTGCATCACGCCGCCCTTGGTCTCGATGCCGAGGCTGAGGGGCGTGACGTCGAGGAGCAGGACGTCCTTCACCTCGCCCTTGAGCACGCCCGCCTGGACCGCCGCCCCGACCGCGACGACCTCGTCGGGGTTCACGCCCTTGTGGGGCTCCTTGCCGGTCAGGTCGAGCACGAGGCTCTGGACCGCCGGCATGCGGGTCGCGCCCCCGACGAGGACGACGTGGTCGATGTCGGAGGTCTTCAGGCCCGCGTCCTTGATGGCCGCCTCGAACGGCCCTCGGCACTGCTCCACGAGGTCGTGGGTCAGCTCGTTGAACTTCGCCCTCGTCAGCTTCACGTCCAGGTGCTTGGGCCCCTCGGAGGTGGCGGTGATGAAGGGCAGGTTGATCTGCGTCTCCTGCACCGAGGACAGCTCGATC
>JAJYYT010000075.1 GCA_021800645.1 Actinomycetes bacterium | reverse complement strand
ATCCTCGCGCCGTGCGCCTGCTTCCTCGTCCTGTCGGTCTCGCCGAGGCTCTTCGACCAGGGGCCCCAGTGGTTCACCCTCGCGTACCTGAAGACGATCTTCGCCGGATCAGATGCCACCTCGATCCTGGACTCCCTGTGGGTGAGCGTCTCGGCCGCCTTGATCGGCGTCGCGATCGGGCTGCCGATCGCGTGGCTCGCTGAGAGGACCACGATGCCCGGCAGGCGCTTCGTCCCCATCGGGATGTGGCTGGTCCTGCTCGTCCCCACCTGGCTGCCGGGGATCGGCTGGGAGCGACTGGTCGTGAAAGACGGCGTGCTCACACGCTTCGGGCTCGGTTCCACCTTCGTCACGCACGCGATCATGGGCCCGTTCGGCGTCGTGCTGCTGCTCGGGACGAACTCCGTCCCCTTCGCCTACCTCGCGGTCAGCGCATCGCTCGCGGGGCTCGGCCAAGAGCTCGAGGACGCGGCCCGCGTGCATGGCGCGTCGAGGCTCGCCGCGCTCCGCCTCGTGCTGCCGATCCTCGCTCCGGCCATCTGGTCGGCCCTGGCGATCGGGTTCGCTGAGTCGATCAGCGACTTCGGCGTGGCGTACACGCTCGCGTACAACTCCCACTTCAGCCTCGCCACCTACCAGCTCTACGCGGCGATCGGGAACTTCCCGCCGAGCTTCCCGGCTGCCGCGGCGATCGGCGTCGTCCTCGTCGCGTCGGTCGCGCTCCCGCTCGTCGTGCAGGCGAGAGCGCTGCGTGGCCGCACCTACGCGGTGCTCTCTGCGCGCACCCGTCAGGCGGTCAGGCGTCAGCTCTCCACGAAGGGCGCGATCCTCGCGGCGGGCTGCGTCGCGCTCTTCTACGCGATCGCGCTCGGCGCACCCGCCGTCGGTGCGGTGACCGGGTCGCTGCTCGCCGACTTCGGCGCGTCCGACAAGATCACCCTCGCGAACTATGCGGGCGTCTTCCGCATCCCAGGCGTGGCGGGGCCGATCACCCGGTCCCTCGCCTACGGAGCCGTCACGGCCTCGATCACGGTGGTCGCGGGCTTCATGGCCGCGCGCCTCCTGTCACGCCGGCGGACTCGGGCGACCGCGGCGCTCGACTTCCTCCTCCTCGCCACCGTCGCCCTCCCAGGCGTCGTGTTCGCCGCGGGCTACATCTTCGCCTACAACCTGCCGTTCCTCTCGCACATCGGGATCGACCTCTACCAGACCGTCTGGCTGCTCTTGATCGGCTACATCGCCTCGAGCCTCGCCACCAACGCGCGTGTGCTGGTCGGTCCGGTCTCCCAGGTGCACTCCTCGCTCCACGACGCGGCGCGCGTCCACGGTGCCGGGGCGGTGCGCGCGTGGCTCCGCGGGGTGCTCCCTGCCGTCTCCAGACCGGTCGTCATGGCCTGGCTGTTCACGTTCTGCGGGATCTTCCTCGAGCTGCCGATCAGCCAGCTCCTCTACGCGCCGGGATCGCCGCCCCTCTCGGTGGCGATCAACCTGAACCTCGCGGGGTACCACTTCGGCCTCGGGCTGGCACAATCGGTCGTCGCGGTCGTAGTCGCGCTCGGTCTCGTCTGCCTCGTCCTGCTCCTCTACCGGCTCCTCGCGCCGAGAGGCTGGCGACGCATCGGCTCGACCGCCCGTGGCTGAGCGCCTCGTCGTCGAAGACGCCTGGAAGGTCTACCCCGGGGGGAACCACGCCCTCAGGGGACCGAGCCTCTCGGTCGAGCCTGGCACCTTCATGGTGCTCCTCGGGCCTTCGGGGTCGGGAAAGACGACCCTCGTGCGCACGATCGCCGGCATCGAGCGGCTGACCTCCGGGCGGCTCGTGATCGGCGAGAGAGTGGTCGCCGACGGCCACGTCCACCTCCCCCCGGAGCGCCGGGACCTCGCGATGGTGTTCCAGGACTACGCGCTGTGGCCGCACCTGAACGCGCGCGACAACGTCGCGTTCGCACTGCGTCGGCGCCGGCTCGGGCGCGCCGACGCGCGCCGGCGTGCCTCGGAGATGCTCGAGCGCATGGGGCTCGGCCACCTCACGGACCGCTTCCCGGTCCAGCTGTCCGGCGGCGAGCAGCAGCGGGTCGCGCTCGCTCGAGCGCTCGTGGGCGGCACCGGCCTCCTCTTGTGCGACGAGCCGCTCTCGAACCTCGACGCCGACCTGCGTGAGCGCCTGCGGGTCGAGATCTCCTCGCTCGTGCGCGAAGCCGGCACCACCACCGTCTACATCACCCACGACCAGCTCGAGGCGTTCGCGCTGGCAGACCGGGTGGGCGTCCTCCAAGACGGCGTCCTCGTGCAGCTCGGCCCGCCCGAGGACATCTACACCACGCCCGCCAGCCTCTTCGTCGCGAGGTTCACGGGGCTCGCCGGCGAGCTCGAGGTGACCGTCCTCGGGCCGGGCAAGGCCCCCGGCTACGTCTCGGTGCAGCCCGTCGGCGTCGGAGGTGCCCGCCCGATCGACGCGCGCATCGGCGGGGGCGCCGGTGGCGGGGGCGCGCTCGCCACCCCGACCGCCCCCGCGCTGCTCGCCGTCCGGCCCTCGGCGGTCCGGCTGTGCGCGCCGGAGTCCACATCGGCCCACCTCGCCGGACGGGTCGAGGACAGCGCGTTCCGCGGGCGCCACTACGAGCTCGTCGTCGACAGCCCCGGAGCACGGCGGCTCACCGGCGTCGTGAGCGAGCGCAGGGTCCCGAGGGGGACGGCCGTCGGCGTCGAGCTCGACGCGGCCGGCTGTATCCTGTTCGCCAACGCGCGCCGCTCGCCTCTCGCGCCACCCATGGAGAACGAGCCCGAGGAGTCGCGACCGGCGCAGCAAGGAGAGCCGGACGCTCGTCGAGCCCCGAGGTCCAGCGGCGCGCCCGGCCACGAGAGGAGCCGGACGGCGGTGACAGGGTGACCAGCGCGACCATCATGCTGATGCTCGCGGTCTTCGGCGCGTCCTGCGTCGAAGCGGTGGAGGCGCTGACCATCGTGCTCGCGTCGGGCACCACCCGAGGCTGGCGATCGGCGATGGAAGGGACGGCTGCGGCGTTGGTCGTCCTCGGGGTGCTCGTCGGGGCCGTCGGCGTGCCCCTCGTCCATTACGTGCCGATCGACGCGCTGCGCGTGGCCGTCGGCGCGCTGCTGCTCGTCCTCGGCCTCTCCTGGCTGCGCAAGGCGATCCTGCGGGCGAGCGGGCACAAGGCGAAGCACGACGAGGACGCGATCTACCAGGAGACCGCGGCGTCGCTGCGCGCCGACAAGGGGGTGCGCGGACGGCGTGACGCCGCCGGCTTCGTCGTGGCGTTCAAAGGGGTGCTCCTCGAAGGGATGGAGGTCGTGCTCATCGTCGTGAGCCTCGGGGCGAGCCAGCACGCGCTCGGCGACGCGTCGGCCGCGGCCGCGGCAGCGGTCGCGCTCGTCTCGGCCGTCGGGCTCGTCGTGTCGCGCCAGCTCTCCGCGGTGCCCGAGAACACGATCAAGACCGTGGTCGGCATCATGCTGACCAGCTTCGGGCTCTTCTGGACGGGCGAGGGCGCGGGCGTCCACTGGCCGGGGAGCGACCTCGCGATCCCGGTGCTCGTCGGTGTGTTCGGGGCGGTCACCGCAGGCGCGGTGACCCTCTTGAAGACCCAGGCGCCGGCACCTTCCCCCCAGCACCTCGACCCCGCGCACCTCGACCCCGCGCACCTCGACCCCGCGCACCTCGACCCCGCGCACCTCGACCCCGCGCACCTCGACCCCGCGCACGCGGACGGACGAGGTGCCTCGTGATCGGGACGATCGCACGCTGGAGCAGGGCGTTCGCCCACTTCTGGTGGGACTTCCTCGTGGGCGACACCCCCGAGCTCTTCGCCGCCGTGCTCGCGCTCGTCGGCCTCGCGTTCGCGCTCCGCGACGACCGGGTCGCGGCCGTCGTCGCGCTCCCGCTGCTCGCCGTCGCTGCGCTGGTCTCGAGCGCGTGGCGGGGGCGGGTGCGGGCGACCAAGCGACGCGCCGAGGAGCGCTGACCGGCGCCCGGCTCGATCGAGCACGCGATCGAGAGACACCCGCCCGCCTCGCTGCGTCCGCCTCTCGGGCTCATCCCATCGTCACGAAGGCCCGGGTACCCTCTGGCCACGGACTTCGCGCACCACACCCTTGCTGCGAGCACGGCCCCCGAGGACGCTGCAAAGCGGCTCCTCTCGGGCTGGGGACGCACCGCCCCGACCCGAGCGCTGCTGCGCAGCCCGCGCAGCCCCGAGGAGATCCCCGACCTGTTCTCGAAGGCCGACGCAAGGGGCATCGTGGCGCGCGGGCTCGGTCGCAGCTACGGCGACGCGGCGCAGTGCTCGGGGGGCACGGTCGTCGACATGCGCTCGATCCTGGGCGCAAGCGACGTCTCCGGCGGAGAGGTCGAGGTCGGGGCCGGCATGTCGCTCGACGCGCTCCTGCGGCGAGCCCTGCCGGCCGGCTGGTTCATCCCGGTCACCCCCGGCACCCGCCAGGTCACCGTCGGCGGTGCCCTCGCCGCGGACATCCACGGCAAGAACCATCACCTCGACGGCAGCTTCGCCCGCCACGTCAGCGCGATCACGATCGCCACGCCGACCGGGCTCCGGCGCGTCTCTGCGAACGAGGACGCCGAGCTGTTCTGGGCGACGGCTGGCGGCATGGGGCTCACCGGCATCGTGACCTCCGCCAGGGTCCGAATGCTCCGGGTCGAGACCGACCGCATGCTCGTCGACACGGACCGGTTCTCGGACCTCGACGCCGTCATGTCGGCGATGGAGGCCGGCGACGCCCGGTACCGCTACTCGGTGGCATGGGTCGACTGCTCCGGCCCGGCCATCTCGACGCGGCAGCGCGCGCCCGGCCTGCGCGCAGGGCGCGCGGTGCTCACCCGTGCGGTCCACGCCCGGCTCGAGGACCTCGCGCCCGCCGAGCGTCGACCTCCCGCCGCCCCGCCACGGCCAGCGCTTGGGACTCCCCGGCGCGTCCCGCGGGGCCTGCTGAACCGCCTCAGCATCGCCGCCTTCAACGAGGCGTGGTACCTGCGCGCCCCTGTGCACAGGGAGGCCGAGGTGCAGTCGATGTGGCGTTTCTTCCATCCCCTCGACGGCGTCGCCGACTGGAACCGGCTCTACGGACCGCGAGGGTTCGTGCAGTACCAGTTCGTGGTCCCCGAGAAGAGCGGCGACGTCGTCGCCGCCGTCGTACGCGAGCTGTCGGAACGCCGCCTCCCCTCGTTCCTCGCGGTCCTGAAGCGGTTCGGGGCGTCCTCACCCGGACCGCTGTCGTTCCCCATGCCGGGCTGGACCCTCGCGCTGGACCTGCCCATCGGACCGCAGGCCCTACCGACCTGCCTCGACCGGCTGGACGCGATGGTCGCCGCAGCCGGCGGGCGCGTCTACCTGGCAAAGGACTCCCGGCTCCGGCCAGACTTGTTCTCGACCATGTACCCGCGCCTCGAAGAGCTGTCGTCTGTGCGCCAGCGGGTCGACCCCGCCGGGCTCATGCGATCCGACCTGTCGCGACGCCTGGGCCTCGACTGAGGGAGGCCCCGTGCTCGACGCCTTCGGGCAGCCCCAATCGGCCGTCGTCCTCGGCGGCACCTCGGACCTCGCAGGTGCGATCGTGCGTGCGCTGGCACACCGCCGTCTCCGCACGGCCGTCCTCGGGGGGAGGAACGAGGAACGGCTCGCGCTCGCCGCTCGAGCGGCGTCAGCCGAGGGGGTGAGGGAGGTCCAGACCGTGCAGCTCGATGCGACGGACGTGGCAGGGGCCGCGCGCGCGGTGGACGAGTGCTTCGACGCGGCCGGCTCGGTCGACCTGGTCCTCGTGGCGATCGGCGTGCTCTCGCACGAGCGCGACGAGCTGGACCCCGCGCGTACCGCGGAGGTCGTGACCGCGACGTACTCGTGGCCCGCGGTCGCGCTCACGCGCGCGGCAGCCCACCTGCGCGATCAGGGCTCCGGACGGATCGTCGTGCTCTCGTCGGTCGCCGCGGTCCGGGTGCGGAGGCAGAACTTCGTCTACGCCTCTGCGAAATCAGGCCTCGACAGCTTCTCGATCGGGCTACGCGAGGCGCTGCACGGCACCGGGGTGGTCGTCCAGATCGTGCGCCCCGGCCGCGTCCCGACCAAGATGACCGAAGGGCTTCCGAGGGCGCCGCTGTCGACCACGCCCGATGCGGTCGCGAACGCGGTCGTCGCGGGGCTCGCGTCTGACACCCCCATCGTGTGGGTGCCCGCCTCTGCCAGGTGGGCGCTGGCCGCGGCGCGCTTGGTTCCCCAGTCGCTGTGGCGGCGGATCCCAGGCTGAGCATGTTCGGCGGACGAGCACGTCCAGGGACGCGTATGTTCCGGGGACGAGCATGTTCCAGGGGAACAGGCAAGGACATCGAAGAGAGACTGAGGGAGCCAAGGACATGAAGCTCGGTTTTGCAGCGCCGGTCTCCGGGTCTTGGGCAACCGCGGGGGCGTGCGCCGAGGTCGCGTCGTGGGCCGAGGAGCTCGGCTTCTCGTCCCTCTGGACCTTCCAGAGGCTCCTCGCCCCGGTCGACGACGACGGCGCGCATCGGCTCGAGCCCCAGTACCGGAGCGTCCAGGACCCCCTCGCCGTCCTCGCGTACCTGGCGGCCAAGACGACGAAGGTCCGCCTCGGCGTGGCGGTCCTGAACGCGCCCTTCTACTCTCCGATCGTCCTCGCCAAACCCCTCACCACGATCGACCTCCTCTCCGGTGGCCGCCTCGACGTCGGGATCGGCCTCGGATGGATGGCCGAGGAGTTCGAGGCGGCCGGTGCGTTGCTGGACCACCGGGGCTCCCGCACCGCGGACTTCGTCCGCTGCCTGCGTGCGATCTGGACGGAGCAGGTCGTCGAGTACGAGGGCCCGTACTTCCGCGTACCACGCGCACGAGTGGACCCGAAGCCCGTCCAGCGACCCCACCCACCGCTGCTGTTCGGAGGGACCGCGGAAGCCTCGCTTCGGCGGGCCGGGCGCATGGCGGACGGATGGATCAGCAGCAGCCGCGCGGACCCCGGCACGCTCGCCGACTCGATCGCCGTCGTCCGCTCGGCCGCCGCCGACGCGGGACGCGACCCGGCCTCGTTGCGCTTCGTGTGCCGCGCGGTGGTGAAGGTCCGCTCCTCGGCACGAGCGCCGCTCACTGGGACGCTCGAGGAGGTCCGCGAGGACCTCGGTGTGCTCGCGCGCGCGGGCATGACCGAGGCGTTCGTCGACTTGAACTTCGACCCGCTCATCGGTTCACCGGACGCGGACCGAGGAGCCTCGCTCCGGCACGCGCGCACGGTGCTCGAGGCCTTGGCGCCGGCATCGGACTGAACGGGGGCTCACGGCCCACACCTCTGGTTGACGGACCGCCGATCGTCGCGCGCGACGCCCACTTCGCTTGAGGCGCAACGAGCGTGAGGGGGGTCACGCGACGTGCCGCAGCAGCAGGCTGGCCTGCGCCGGAAGGTTGACCGTCAGTCCGCGCACCTCCCTCACGAAACGCGTAGGACGAGCGGTGTTCACGAGCTCCTGCCAGCGTCCCGGCTCGGCCACCTTCGGAAGCGTGTAGCGGCGAGGGCGCGACCCGGCGTTCAGGAGGAGGAGCAGGGTCTCGCCACGAGCCGACCGGCCGCGGGCGTCGACCTCGTCGACGGCACGCCCGTAGACGAGCATGCCGAGCACGCGGTTCTCCGGGTCGGCCCAATCGTCTTCCTTCATCTCCTCGCCGTCGGGCCGGATCCAGGTGAGGTCCTTCATCTGGGTGCCCGGGACGACCTCGCCGGTGAAGAAGTTCCGGCGACGCAGGATCGGGTTCTCCGACACGATGCCCACGAGCTGGCGGACGAACGCGAGCAGCTCCTGCTCGGTCTCCCTCAGGTCCCAGTCGAGCCAGCTGGTCGGATTGTCCTGGCAGTACGCGTTGTTGTTGCCGTACTGGCTGTGGCCGATCTCATCGCCTGAGAGCAGCATGCGCACGCCCTGCGAGCACATCAGGGTGGTGAGGAAGTTCCGCTTCATGCGGTCCCGGAGCCGCTGGATCCGCACCGAGTCGCTCGGTCCTTCGACCCCCCAGTTCCGGCTGTAGTTCTCGCGGGCGCCGTCCTCGCCGCCCTCGCCGTTCGCCTCGTTGTGCGGCTGCTCGTAGCTCACGAGGTCGGTCAAGGTGAACCCATCGTGACAGGTCACGAAGTTCACGCTGGCATAGGTGCGGCGCCCGGTGTGCCCGTAGATGTCGCTCGAGCCAGTGAGCCGCGAGGCGAGCTCCGGCACCTGGCCGGGGTCGCCGCGCCAGAAGCGGCGCACGCAGTCCCGGTAGGCGCCGTTCCACTCCGACCAGCCCTGCGGGAACCGGCCGAGGAGGTAGCCGTCAGGACCGACGTCCCAGGGCTCTGCGATGAGCTTCACGGTCGAGAGCACCGGGTCCTGCTGGATGATCTCGAAGAACGCGCTCGGCTGGCCAGCCTCGTACCCCCGCACGAGCACCGGGGCGAGGTCGAAGCGGAAGCCGTCGACGTGCATGTCGGTCACCCAGTACCGCAAGCTGTCCATGACCAGGGCCATGGTGCGGGGATGCAGGATGTTCAGGCTGTTGCCCGTTCCCGTGTAGTCCACGAGCTCGGCGGGCGCCTCGGGGCGAAGCCGGTAGTACACCGCGTTGTCGACCCCGCGCAACGAGAGGGTCGGGCCCATCAGA
>JAJYYT010000074.1 GCA_021800645.1 Actinomycetes bacterium | reverse complement strand
GCTGGCCGAGCTCTAGGGGCTGCTCGGCGCGGCGGCGCCGCACGAGACGGGCACGCGGGGAACGGCACATAGCGGCGCCGCCTCCATGGCGGGGCGCGACCGGCACACCCGGTAGGATGGGCGCCATGACGACGGCGAACGGGGGACGTGAGACCGGGACCTTCACCGTGAAGCGGGGGCTCGCGGACATGCTGCGTGGCGGGGTGATCATGGACGTCGTCGACGCCGAGCAGGCCAAGATCGCCGAGGACGCCGGCGCGGTCTCGGTGATGGCGCTCGAGCGCGTGCCGGCCGACATCCGCCGTGAGGGTGGCGTGGCGAGGATGAGCGATCCTGCGCTGATCGAGGGCATCCAGAAAGCCGTCACGATCCCGGTGATGGCGAAGGCCCGCATCGGGCACTTCGCCGAGGCACAGGTGCTCCAAGCGCTCGGAGTCGACTACGTCGACGAGAGCGAGGTGCTCACCCCCGCCGACGAGGCCCACCACATCGACAAGTGGGCCTTCACCGTCCCGTTCGTCTGCGGCGCGACCAACCTCGGTGAGGCGCTGCGGCGGATCTCCGAGGGTGCCGCGATGATCCGTTCGAAGGGAGAGGCCGGGACGGGCAACATCGTGGAGGCGGTGCGCCACCTGCGATCCATCGTCGGGGACATCCGCAAGCTCACGCAGGCGGACAGCGCCGAGCTGTACGCGTGGGCGAAGCAGCTCGCGGCCCCCGTCGGGCTCGTGCGGGAGATCGCGGAGACCGGCAAGCTGCCCGTGCCGCTGTTCTGCGCAGGCGGCATCGCGACGCCCGCGGACGCGTCGCTCGTGATGCAGCTCGGCGCAGAGGCGGTGTTCGTCGGCTCGGGCATCTTCAAGAGCGAGGACCCGGCGCGCCGGGCGCGGGCGATCGTGGAGGCGACGACCCATTACGAGGATGCCGAGCACGTCGCGAAGGTCAGCCGCGGGCTGGGCGAGGCCATGCGCGGCGAGGAGCTGTCCGAGCTCGCCGAGCGTCTGGCCGAGCGCGGCTGGTAGCGGTCGAGGTGCCGGCGGCGACCGTCGGCGTCCTCGCCCTCCAAGGCGACGTCCGGGAGCACGAGGTCGCGTTTGGTCAGGTGGGCCTGGTGACCCGCCGCGTGCGGCGCGTGGCCGACTTGGAGGGGATCGAGGGACTGGTGCTGCCGGGCGGCGAGTCGACGACGCTCTCGATGCTGCTCGACTCCTCGGGCCTGTTCGGACCGGTCGACGATGCGATCGCCGCCGGCCTTCCCACGTTCGGCACCTGTGCCGGGCTGATCCTCCTCGCCCGCCGGGTCGAGGACGGCCGGCCCGATCAGCGGTCGTTCGGAGCGTTGGACTGCGCGGTCCGAAGGAACGGCTACGGGCCGCAGCGGTTCTCCTTCGAAGGAGAAGTGGAACCTGTCGGGGACGTGCTCGGAGCCGAGGGAGGGCCCCTCCCGGCGGTCTTCATCCGCGCTCCGCTGGTCACCGAGGTCTGGGGCGACGCGGAGGTCCTCGCGACGGAGGGCTCGGAGGGCCGAAGGGCTCCGGTGGTGCTGCGGCAGGGCCACGTGCTCGCCACGACCTTCCATCCCGAGCTGACCTCGGACCGACGCGTGCAGCAGCTCTTCGCTCGGATGGTGGCGTCGCATCGACGCGAGAGGGACCGAGCCCCCACGCACCCTCCGCTCGGGTGCGCGCCAGGGGTGCGGCGCTAGCATGCCCTGCCTGGGCTCGTGCCCCGAGCGCCGACGGCTGCGATCTCGGTCCTGCGGCACGGGCAGGACCCGGGATGCGTCGTGAGGGAGCGCCCGAGCGACGCCGCAGGAGCAGGCGGAATTCAGTTCAGGATCTCATCTGACGTTTTGGGGAATTTCGTGGGACGCAGGAAGGACTCTCACTGATGTCGGGGCATTCGAAGTGGGCGACCACCAAGTACCGCAAGGGAGCGCAGGACGCCGCGCGTTCCAAGCGGTTCGTGAAGCACATCCGCTCGCTCGAGGTGGCGGCGCGCGAGGGAGGCGGCGACGTGAACAACAACGCCGCGCTGCGCACCGCGTTCGAGCGAGCGCGGGCGGACTCGATGCCGCTGGACACCATCGAGCGCGCGATCAAGCGTGGCACGGGCGAGCTGGAGGGGGTGCGCTACGAGCACGTCAGCTACGAGGGGTACGCGCCGTGCGGTGTCGCGGTCATCGTCGAGACCCTCACGGACAACCGGAACCGCACGGCGGCCGAGCTGCGGAACCTGCTGACGAGGAACGGCGGGTCGATGGCGGAGCCCGGCGCGGTGAGCTGGCAGTTCGAGCGCAAGGGCGTGGTCGAGCTCGACCGCTCGCTCGAGGAGGACGCGGTCACCGAGGCAGCCGCCGACGCGGGGGCCGAGGACGTCGTCGACGCTGGGGAACGATGGCAGGTCGTCGCGGCCGCAGCCGATCTCGCCTCGGTGCGCGCCAAGCTGGAGGCCGCAGGAATGACGCCGCTGAGCGCAGAGCTCACGCTGGTGCCGACGACGACCGTGGACGTGAACGACCCGCAGGATGCCCAGCGCGTGCTCCGGCTCCTCGAGGCGATCGAGGACCACGACGACGTCCAGGCCGTCCATGCGAACTACGAGATCCCCGAGGCGGTCCTCGCCGGCTACGCAGGCTGAGGGAAGCCGCGCGCGGGGCGCCGCCATGGACTAGCGTCGAACGCGTGTTCGTGCTTGGCATCGATCCGGGGCTGTCCCGCTGCGGGTACGGGCTCGTCGCCGCCTCGAGCGACGCCGGACGGCCGGGTCCTCTCGCCGCGCTCGCAGCAGGGGTGCTCGAGACCGACCCGGGCTCTCCGCTGCCGGAGCGCCTGCGGATCCTGCGCGACGACTTGCGGCGCGTCCTGGCCGAGCGGCGCCCCGATGTCGTGGCGGTCGAACGCGTGTTCTTCCAGGCGAACGCCCGCACGGCGATGTCGGTCGGCCAGGCGAGCGGTCTCGCGCTCGCCGAGGCCGCCGCGGCGGGTTGCGAGGTCGCGCAGTACACGTCCAACGAGGTGAAGCAGGCCCTTGCCGGCTGGGGCGCCGCCGACAAGGAGCAGGTTCGACGCATGGTCGCGACCGTCCTCGGGGTCGCCTCGGTCCCCGGACCGCCCGACGTCGCCGACGCGCTCGCGCTCGCCCTCTGCCACTTGTCGGGTGCGGGCTTTCGGCGGGCCGTCGCGGAGGCGTCCCGGTGATCGGGTCGCTGCGCGGGACCCTCGCACGCCGGGGTGCCGACGGTGAGCTCCTCGTGGAGGTGGGGGGCGTCGGTTACCGCGTCTTGGTCCCCACGCGCACCGCGGCGGCGCTCGGGCCTCCCGGCAGCGACGTGTTCCTCCACGTCCACACCCACGTCCGCGAGGACGCGATCGTGCTGTTCGGCTTCGCGCACGACGACGAGCGCCGCTGCTTCCAGGCGCTCCTCGGCGCTCACGGGGTCGGTCCCGCGCTCGCACTGTCGGTGCTCTCGGCGCTCTCGCCGGCGGCGCTGTCGACCGCGGTCCTCGAAGACGACTTGGAGACGCTGTGCGCAGTCCCTGGGATCGGCCGCAAGACCGCCGCGCGGCTCCTCATCGACCTGAAGAGCCGGCTCGACCTGCCCGACCTCGCCGCGGCGAGCACCGTCTCTGGGTCCGCACGGGCCGAAGCACGTGCCGCGCTCGCAGAGCTGGGCTACGGGCCCGAGGAGATCCGCCACGCGCTCGACGGGCAGCGCGAGGATGTCGGGGTGGAAGAGCTCCTCAGGCTCGCCCTGCGGGATCTCGCCGCCCGATGACGCGCCGGGAGGTCCTCGCGCCCCTCGGGGGGGAGGTCCCAGAGGAGGAGGTCCCAGAGGGGGCACCGCGGCTCGACGTGCCTGGGCCACGTCGAGCCGTGGACCCGTCGGCGGGCCCCGACGAGGAGGGCGAGCACGACGCCGACCTGCGACCGCGCAGGCTGGAGGAGTTCGTCGGCCAGGCCGACCTCACCGAGCATCTGGGCATCGTCCTGCAGGCCGCGCGTGGCCGGCGCCAGCCCGTGGACCACATCTTGTTCGCCGGGCCGCCCGGTCTGGGCAAGACCTCCCTTGCCGGGATCGTCGCGGCGGAGATGGGTGTCGGCCTCCGGGTGACCTCCGGGCCGGTGCTCCAGCGTGCCGGCGACCTCGCCGCCTTGCTCACGGACCTCCAGGAGGGCGACGTCCTGTTCGTCGACGAGATCCACCGGCTCCACCGCTCGATCGAGGAGGTCCTCTATCCGGCGATGGAGGACGCGAAGATCGACATCCTGATCGGCAAGGGACCGACCGCGCGTTCGATCCGGCTCGACCTGCCCCGCTTCACGCTCGTCGGCGCGACCACGAGGACCGGCCTGGTCGCCGGACCGCTCAGGGACCGGTTCGGCTTCGTCGGTCGGCTCGACCTGTACGAGCCGGGGGACCTCGAGACGATCGTCCTGCGATCGGCGCGCATTCTCGGCGTGGAGATCGACACGGAGGGCGCCCGGCGCATCGCGTCGAGGTCACGCGGTACCCCGCGCGTCGCGAACCGGCTGCTCCGCCGGGTGCGCGACTTCGCCGAGGTCCGAGGTGACGGCACGGTCACGTCGCGCACCGCCGAGGAGGGCCTCGACCTCTTCGGCATCGACGCGCTCGGCCTCGACAAGGTCGACCGGGCGATCCTCCAGACGCTGTGCGAGCGGTTCGGCGGCCGCCCTGTCGGGCTCACGACGCTGGCGCAGTGCGTGGGGGAGGAGCCCGACACGATCGAGGACGCGTACGAGCCGTACCTTCTCCAACAAGGTCTCCTCCAGCGAACCGCTCGCGGACGGGCGCCGACGCCGAGGGCCTGGGCGCACCTCGGCGTGGCTCCGCCCCAGGCGGCCCTGCTGTGAGCGGGCGTCCGCACGCCTCCGGACCTCGGCTGACGGCGAGCTCGAGCACGGCAGACGACGAGGGTGACGAACCGACGAACAGTGGAAAACACCGAAATTTCGCCCCCGGGGACCTCCGGCGCGCCGCGCCGGCAGGCGGAAGCCTGTATCGTGGCCTTTCCGTGCGGGTGATCCAGCTCGAACACATCTTCCCGAGGGGGTGGTCTGTATGACCGGTGCGCTCTCCGCACTGCTGGCCGCGTCGTCGGGCAAGACGACGAGCAGCAGCGGTACGACCTTCATCATCTTCCTGGTGCTGATCGCGTTGGTCGGCTATTTCCTGCTCATCCGTCCCCAGAAGCAGAAGCAGCGGCGCCAGCGCGAGCAGCAGTCGGCCATCTCGGTGGGAGACGAGATCCTCACCGTAGGAGGCATCGTCGGCAGGGTGATCGCGCTCGACGCCGACCGGGTGACGATCCTGACCGGCGGTGACACGGTCGGCTTCCCCGCTGTGGGCAACGAGCCGACGCGGCTGGTGCTCGTGCGCAACGCGGTGTCGCGCAAGCTCGAGCCACCCCTCCCGACCACCTCGTCCGACACGCCCGACGACGTCGCCGACGCAGAGGCGGGCGACGGCACCGAACGCTCGAACGGCCACTTCGAGGGCGATCTCGATGGGCACGACCTGCGGCTCAACGGCAGCCTCACCGAGGGCGCCGAGATCGAGGGCGCCGAGAGCGAGGGCACGAGCCCGTGAGCCCTCCGTCGTCGCGCGCCCAGGCACGACGGCAGCGGTCTTTGGCGATCAGCCTGACGATCGTGATCGTGATCGCGCTCGGCGCGCTCGGCGGGACCCTGGCCGCGCACTGGTCCCCTCGCCTCGGGCTGACACTCGACGGGGGGCTGTCCGTCATCTACAAGCCGGCGCGCAAGGTGACGCAGGGCGACCTGAACCAGACCGTGACCATCCTTACGAACCGTGTGGACGGGCTGGGCGTGTCCGGCGCGACGGTGGGCACCCAGGGCGGCGACATCGTCGTGCAGGTGCCGGGCATCAAGGACGGCCATCAAGTCCTGAAGACGATCGGCCAGACCGCCCAGCTCTACTTCCGCCCGGCCCTGTGCGGTGCGCCGGCGTTCGTCGGCAAGTCCTCCAAGGCGGTGAAGCCGGTGGGCACTCCCCTCCCGGCGTGCACAGCCTCGAGCCAGCTGACCGAGGCGAACCTGGGCGTGACCCCTGCCTCGGGGACAACAACATTCCACGAGAACACCGTCCCGGCCGACAGCGCGCTCGCCGACTACCCGAGCACGAGCCCGACAAAGGACTACAGGACAAAGACCGTCCTGCTGCCGGCCATCAACGGCGCCGGACAGTACACGCGCTACCTTCTGGGACCAGCAGCCCTCACAGGGCACGCCATCGCCCACGCGGTCGCCCAGCAGACACAGCTCGGCAAGTGGGTGGTCAACTACACCCTCACGTCGAAGGGCTCTCCCGCGTGGGACAGGCTCGCCTCCAGGTACTTCCACCAGATCATCGCGATCGAGCTCGACGGAGAGGTCTACTCCGCGCCGATCATCCAGCCCTCCCAGTCCTCGTTCTCCTCCTTCGGGGGCAAGGGCGAGATCTCCGGCCATCTGACCGAGACCGAGGCCAAGACGCTGGCACTCGCCATGCAGTTCGGCTCACTGCCCGTGCGACTGATCCCCCAGACCACCGAGACGGTGTCTCCGACCCTCGGGCACTCCGCGCTCATCGCCGGTCTCGGCGCTGGCCTGGTGGGCCTTCTGGTCGTGCTCCTCTATGCGATCGGTTACTACCGCCTGCTCGGCCTCGTGGTGTTCAGCGGCCTCGTGCTGACCGGTGCGCTGCTCTGGGCGATCATCTCGGCGCTCGGCCATACCACGGTGGCGCCGAGCTTCGACCTCGCCGGCGTGACCGGGATCATCGTGTCGATCGGCATCACCGTCGACTCGTACATCGTGTACTTCGAACGCCTGAAAGACGAGACCAGAGCCGGCCGGACCGTCCGCACGAGCGTGGACCGCGGCTTCGCCAGCGCGTGGCGGACGGTGCTTGCAGCGGACACGGTCTCGCTCGGTGCTGCGGTCGTGCTGTTCTTCGTGGCGGTAGGAGAGGTCAAGGGCTTCGCGTTCTTCCTCGGTCTCTCCACCCTCATGGACATCTTCATGACGTACTTCTTCACGCGGCCGCTCGTCGTGCTGCTCGGCCGTAACGAACGGTTCGCCGGCGGAGGCCGGATGGGCATCTCGAAGGGTCTCGCGGTGCGCGTGGAACCAGAAGCGGCGTGAGGCGTGAGGACATGAGCACGGACGACGGCACACGCGAGGTCGAGGGGTCCGAGAAGGAGGTCGGGGACCTCGGCGACGCCGGGGACCGAGCGCGCGGGGAGGCCGGGCGCGACCAGGGGCTCGGTGGCGACGGGGTCGGCGAAGAGGAGCCTGCCGCTGAGGCGGTCAGCGAGGACGAGCTCGTCGAGGAAGAGGTGGAGCGGCTCGCGGCACGAGCGCCCGCGACCCCCCCGCGAGGACCTCGGCGCGTGGGGCCGTTCCGGCGCCTCTACCGCGGCGAGACCTCGTTCGACTTCGTTCGGCGTCGCCGGTGGTGGTTCGCCATCTCGTCGGTCGTCATCCTGGCCGGTGTCGCTTCGCTGGGCATCCGCGGGCTCAATCTCGGCATCACATTCAAAGGCGGAGAGGCCTGGAGCGTCAAGGCTCCCGGCATCACCCAGAGCCAGGCGATGAGCGCGGTCCAGGCAGCCGGACTGAGCCAGCCGACGGTCGAGATCCTCGGCAGCGGCAGCCACCAGACGGTGCGGGTGACCGCCGACCTGAACGGCCTCGGAGCGGCCGCGCAGCGGGCGGAGACAACACGGGTCATCAGCGCGCTGGCGAAGCTCACCAGGCAGCCGAAGACAGCGGTGTCGGTCACAACGGTCGGGCCGACGTGGGGGGGGCAGGTCACGCAGAAGGCCGTCATCGCGCTGATCGTCTTCTTGGTCCTGGTCGCCGTGTACATCAGCCTGCGCTTCGAGCCGAAGATGGCGCTCGCCGCGTTCATCGCGCTGCTCCACGACCTGCTGGTGACCGCTGGCGTCTACTCGCTCGCCGGGTTCCAGGTGACCCCGGACACGGTGATCGCGGTGCTCACCATCCTCGGGTACTCGCTCTACGACACGGTCGTCGTGTTCGACCGCGTCCGCGACAACTCGAAGGGGCTCGGCGCCACCGGCCGCATGACCTACTCGGAGATGGTCAACCTCTCGATGAACCAGACCTTGGCGCGCTCGATCAACACCTCGCTGGTCGCGATCCTGCCCGTGCTCTCGGTGCTGCTCGTCGGCGCGCAGCTCCTCGGGGCGACCACCCTGCAGGACTACGGGCTGGCTCTCTTCGTCGGGCTGTGCTCGGGCGCGTACTCGTCGATCTTCATCGCGTCCCCGATCCTCGCCTGGTTGAAAGAGCGCGAGCCCCGCTACGTCGCCATGCGCCAGCGGATCGAAGCCAAGGGCGAGCGCCTTGGCCTCCTCACGCCGAAGGCGGCGGCGACGCTGCTCGCGGCGGGTACCGGCGGAGGGGCCATCCGTGCGTCGCGCGACGCGCGGGCGAGCACGATCCGCCCCGGCCAGGGGCGCCGGGACCGCCTCGCCACGGCGCAGGCGAGCACCGCGGCCACGGCGACGCTCGAGCCCGGGGTGCGAGCCTCCGCAGGCGACGGCGTGGCAGCCCCCGCGGGCAACGGCGCCTCCTTCTCGGCTGGCAGCGGGGCGGCGGTGCGTCCGGGCAACGGTGCGGGGGCGCCGC
>JAJYYT010000073.1 GCA_021800645.1 Actinomycetes bacterium | reverse complement strand
GGCGCAGCCCGGCCGGAAGCAGCCCCGCCGGAAGCAGCCCGGCCGGAAGACGATGCGCCGCTCCCCCCGCCGGCGTCCGCGGCGCCGCCGCTCCCCCCGCCGGCGTCCGCGGCGCCGCCGGTCCTTCCCAGGCGAAGGAGCAGCGCCTCCATCGCGGCCCGGGCGTCCATGCAGAGCGCGACGCTGCAAGGGAGGTTCTTCTGGAGCTGGTGGGGGTCGACGTCGACACGGACGACCGCAGCCTCGGTCCCGACGGGGACGCCCCACAGGTCCGAGTCGCCGAGCTCGCTCCCGACGACGAGCACGACGTCCGCGGACTCGAACAGCCGGCGCGTGGCGCGCAGGCGGATCGAGGCGCCGATCGAGAGCGGGTGGCGCTCGGGCACCGTGCCCTTTCCGTTCACGGTGGTCATCGCCAGCGCGCCGATCCGCTCGACCAGCCTGCGGGCGAGGTCGCCGGCTCCCCGGGCGCCGCCGCCGAGGACGACGAGCGGTCTGCGGCTGGACTCGAGCAGCTGGGCCGCTCGCTCCAGTGCGCTCGCGACGTCCGAGCCTCCGCTTGGAGGTGCCATCCCGTCGAAGATGCGACGAAGCCGATCGACCTCCCCACTGCCGACCGGGCCCTCGCTCGAGCCCGGCGACGGCACGCCCTCGATCACGTCGATCGGCAGCTCGACGTGCACGGGTCGGCGCCTCGCCCGCCGCCAACCGCTGAACACCTCGTCGACGACCTCCCCGATCTCCTCGGGGCTCGAGGGGCGCACGCTCGCGGTCACCAGGCTCTCCAGGTGCGCGTGCCCGTCCTTCATCTCGTGGAGGAGGCCGAGGTCGAGGCCCTCGACGCCGCGCGGCGGACCTGGCGAGCACAAGAGCACAGGGATCGAGTCCGCGTACGCGGTCGCGGCGCCGGTGCACGCGTTCGTGATGCCCGGGCCGCTCGTCGTCAGGCAGACACCGGGCTTTCCCGAGCTGCGGGCGTACCCGTCGGCCGCGTACGCGGCCGCCTGCTCGTGGCGGACCGCGACGTGCTCGATCGAAGAGCTTGAGAGGTGCCGGTAGATCTCCAGGTTGTGCACACCGGGGATGCCGAAGACCACCTCCACGCCGTGACGTTCGAGCGCGGCGAGAAGCGCCGCGGCTCCGTTGCTCGGCTGGTGCGGCTCCTGGCGGTCGCTCACTCGAGGAGCCCCGCCCTGGCGAGCTCGCCTGCGAGCACGCGGCCCGCGCTGTGCGAGACGCGGGTGACCGCGCCCTGCGAGTACCAGGCAGAGTGGGGCGTGATCACCGTGCGCGGGAACCCGAGCACCGGGTCGTCCCTCCCGGGCGGTTCGTGCGCGAGGACGTCCAGCGCGGCCCCGGCCAGCCTGCCCTCCCGGAGCGCCGCGCCCAGGGCCGCTTCTGTGACCACCTCGCCGCGCGAGACGTTCACGAGGTAGCTGCCGGGCCGGAACCGAGAAAGCAGCTGCGCGTCGACCAGTCCCTTCGTCCCTGGGCCCAGCGCGACGTGGAGGCTCACGACGTCACTGCTCGACACCAGCTCCTCGAGGGAGAGGACGAGCCGGACGCCACGGTCGCGCCCGGCGACCTCCGCCCGCTCGACCAGGGGGTCGAACGCGGAGACGACCATCCCGAGCGCGCCCGCGCGCCACGCGACCCCAGAGCCGATCCGTCCGAGGCCGACGAGCCCGAGGGCCGTCCCCGCGAGCGTCCGCCCCAGCCGCACGCCGTCCCATCGACCGGCACGGACCCCTTGGTCGAGCCACGTGACGCCTCGCAGGAGGTCCAGGATCAACGCGATCGTGTGCTCGGCCACTTCGTCGACGCAGTACGGCTCGACGCCGGCGACGGCGACACCCCGAGCCCGAGCCGCTTCGACGTCGACGTGGTCCCACCCCATCGACGTCACGACCACGATGCGCAGGTCCGGGAGCCGGTCGAGCGCGGCCTTCGAGACCTCGGCCCCCGGCCCTGCGAGCAGCGCGACGATCCCCGGTCCCGACGGCACGCGCTCCTCGGACCGGACGCGCCCGGCCCAGCCGCAGGGAAGCTCGCCGGCGACCGTGGGCACGTCGAGGATCTCGTCCACGACGGCGACCGCTCGTCCGGCCGACTCAGGTGAGCACATGGGAGAGGAATTCGGCCGTTCGGGCCTCGCTCGGCTTCTCGAGCACGCTGCGCGCCGGGCCGATCTCCGTGATCCTGCCGTCGAACATGAAGGCGACCCGGTCCGCGGCTTCCCTGGCGAAGCCCACCTCGTGGGTGACCACGATCATCGTGCGACCCTCCCGCGCCAGCTCCAGCATCACCGTGAGCACCTCGCCCACGACCTCGGGGTCGAGCGCGGACGTCGGCTCGTCGAAGAGCATCACCCGCGGGTTCATCGCGAGCGCTCGCGCGATCGCCACGCGCTGCTGCTGGCCGCCGGAGAGCTCCGAGGGGTATGCCGACATCTTGCTCGACAGCCCAACCCGGTCGAGCAACGTGCGAGCCCGCGCTTCGACTTGGTCGCGAGGCTCCTTCAGGATCTCCACCGGCCCGAGCATGACGTTCTGCAGCGCCGTGAAGTGAGGAAAGAGATTGAAGTGCTGGAAGACCATGCCGCACAGGCCGCGCTGGCGGCGGATCGCGCGTTCGTGGAGCTCGTGGAGCTTCCCGCCTTTCAGCTCGTAGCCCATGATCTGGTCTGTCACCCTGATCCATCCGCCGTCGATACCCTCCAGATGGTTGATGCAGCGCAGCAGCGTGCTCTTTCCCGCTCCCGAAGGTCCGAGGATGCAGAGCACCTCGGACTCTTTCACCTCCAGGTCGACGGAGCGCAGGACGTGGACGCTCCCGAAGGACTTGACGACCGCGTGGCACTCCACGACGGTCGGCCCTGGGGTCTTGGGGTGCTCGTCAGTCACCTCGCCGGAACCTCGTCCATGCGCTGAGCACCGCGCGCTCCACGACGGTCATCTGCCTCCCCCGCTGGAACCCCCGGCCGAACCGGCGCTCGACGTAGTACTGGGCGATGCTCAGGACCGACGACGCGACCAGGTACCACGCCCCGGCGACGAGGAGCAATTCGATCACTTCGGAGTTCGCGTAGTAGATCGACTCGCTCGTCCCGAAGAGCTCGTTGAACGAGATGAAGGCCGCGAGCGACGTCAGCTTGAGCATCTGGAGCGTGTCGTTGCCGATCGTCGGCAGGATGACGCGCAGCGCCTGGGGGAGGACGATGCGCCGCATCGTCCACGTGTGCGAGGCGCCGAGGGAGAGCGCGGCTTCCGTCTGGCCCGCCGGCACCGAGAGCAGCCCGCCGCGGATGATCTCGCTCATGTACGCGCCCTCGTTGATCCCGAACCCGAGCAGCGCGGCGAGGAAGGGGGTGATCACCTTCACGGTGCTCGCGTGCAGGATCCCGGGAATGTCGAGATGCGGGAAGATCAACGCGAGATTGAACCAGAGGAAGAGCTGCAGGATGATGGGCGTCCCCCGGAACGCCCACACGTACAGCCACGCCACGCCGCTCAGGACGGGGTTGCGCGAAGATCGCATGATCCCGAAGATCAACCCGAGCGCGAGCCCGAGCAGCATGGCCGCCGCCGTGAGCTCGAGGGTCCGCAGGACCCCGACGAGGATCGCCCGGTTGAACAGGTAGTGACCCGTGACGCCCCAGTGCAGCTGGTGCGCGTTCGCGGCAGCGTACGCGAGCAGGCCCAGGAGCGCGAGCACCAGCACCGCCGCGGCCGCCCTCCAGGGGTGCTTGCGGCGGACGATCTCGTATGTGCGCGCGAGGTCCGCCCCCGAGGGCGCCGCCGGCTCCGGCGGGAGGGCCGCGGCCAGCGCAGCGCTGCCAGAGCCGTGCGTCTCCGGGACGGACCTCTCGTCGCGCGTCAAGGCCTCCGCCGCTTCGTCACAGCCGGCACCTCATCATGGCCGGGACCCCGTCAAGGCTGGGGCGTGCCCTTGTCGATGGTGGCGGTCGTGACCGCCTGGGCTTGGACGTCGTACTTCTTCAGGATCTTCAGGTACGTGCCGTTCTTGATGATCGTGTCGAGCGCCAGCTGGACGACGTGGCCGAGCTGCCTTCCGAAGGCGCTGTTGGGCAGGGTGACGCCGTAGTAGGTCGGATAGAAGGTGGGGCCGATCCTCTGGTACTGGCCCGGATTGGTGATCTGCAGGTAGTCGACGCTCTCTGGCCCCGCGACCGCAGCCTGCGCGCGGCCCTCCTTCATCTCGGTGTTCTGCTCGGGGATGCCGGGGACGTTCACGAAGCTGAGGCCCTTGCGGCCCTTGCAGATCTTCTTGAACGCGGCCGTCAGATTGGGCTGGTAGAGGGTCCCGGTCTCGCCCGCGATCGTGTGCCCGCAGAGCTGGGAGACGGACCGGTACGTGTGCGCCTCGCTCCTCGGGATGTACAGCTGCGTCCCGGTGCGGAAGTAGTCCACGAAGTAGTCCAGCTTGTAGCGTGTGGGAGAGTCGAAGGTCGCGGTGAACTCCATCTCCGCGCGGCCGGTTGTGATCGCGGGGAAGAGCTCGGAGAATGTCGTCACGATGTGGCTCACGAGCTTCACCCCGATGACCTTCGCGACCGCCTGCGCCAGCAGGAGGTCGACGCCGGTGGCCCCGCTGCCTGTCTTGGTCGCCATGGCCATCGGCGGGAAGACGTCTGTCACGTACTGGACGAGCGTGCCGCTCGCACGGATCTTCGCAGGCAGCAGCTTGTACAGCGGGGACCTCTTCGCGCTTCGCTGAGCGGCGCTGCTGGCGCCCGAGATCCCGGTGAAGCCGGCAGTCACGAGCGCGATCGACGTCACGACCACGACCAGCGCACCGAGAAGGCCCGACCGCCGCGCCCTGTGCGCGCGCAGGAGAAAGGCCGGCGCGCGCATCGGCCCCCGGGCCCGCCTCGGCGCGCCTGGCCGGCCCGGGAGCCGCCCGTCGTACCTCTCTTCGGTCACGTTCCCCACCATCTCGTCCGTCCTTTCTCGTTGCTCGTGTCTCGTTCCTCGTGCTTCGCTGCTTCTGCTCCGTCGCCCTGCGTTCGCTTCGCCGATGGTCGCCCTTTTCTACTCCTTCTTCTGCTCCCTTCCGCTCCTCTTCTCACCCTTGCGCCGCGCTCCGACGCCGTTCAGTACTCGGCACTGGCGGGGATCCACCAGTCCCTGCCCCTTGGGGTCGTCACGTACTCGGGCCACCGGTAGTCCACCGGCGCCTGGAAGTCGGCCGGGAGCAGAGGCGGGACCGGTGTGCGTGCGCGTCGCTCCTCCCACTCCGAGCGCGCCTCGGACAGGAGCTCGGGGGAGGCAAGAAGGTCGAGGAGCGTCCCTGCGATCACCTTCGCGGCGCAGAGGATCATCGGGTCGATCGTCGCGGGGATCCCGCCGAGCGCGTTCATCACCCAGTTCGGCACCCTTCCAGGCAGACCGACGGTGCTCAGGGTCGGTCTGGCGACGTACAGGCGCACGGTCGGCGCGTACCACGTCATCTCCGTGTAGTCGTCGGAGGTCCAGTGGGTCTGCCACCCCGGCATCGCCGCTCGCAGGCGCCGCTCCGCCTCCTCGGGCTCGACGAGCACCTCGGTCTCCGCCAGCCACGGCCGCTCGAGGGGACCTGCGCCGAGGGCGGCGCGCAGCTCATTGGCGACCGCCGCCGCGTCGGGTCCCCAGCGCGGGGGCCCGACCCGTGAAAGGTTCTGCCACGCCGCCTTCGCCAGCGCATGGTTCGCGAGGCCCGGACGGTTGCGGGCGACCCACCGGGTTTCAACCGTGCAGTGGGTCGCGCGGGCGGCCGCGTCCGCGTTCTCGTCGAGCACCGCGAGCACTCTGTCGGCCATCGAGACGTCGGGGGTGCGCCAGGAGTACTGGATCTGGGCGAGCGACGCAGGAAGGTTGTCGGCGGTGGCCTGGCCGGCCGTCAGGATCGCGTCGGACAGCGACCAGCCGCCGACGGCGGGGAGCATCGCGTCGCGCGTGGCGCTGGTGGTCGACCACATGAGCCACAGGGCTGCGTTGGCGCCCGGCGCCCGGGCAGCGGAATGCGACGCCGCGATGGGAGACGCCTCTGCGCTCCCCCACGTCTCGGGATGGTCGCAGACGAACGTGTAGATGCGTGAGAAGTACGCGGCGCAATGCGTGTCCCACACGACCGTGTTGCACAGCGGCAGCATGTAGAAGGGGTGAAAGCTCACGATCGCGTCGACGCCGTCGTAGTAGCCCCGTAGCCCATGGACGACCTTGGAGCCCTGCACCTTCTCCGCGGGCTCGCCGGTCACGACGAGCGTCCCGCTCAGGCCGGTCTCCTCCATCGCCTGCTTGGTCGCGAGCGCACCGGCGAGCGCCGAGATCCCGAGGGCCGAGTGGGGGTCCGTGTGCCCCGGAGCGAAGCGGCTCAGCCCTTCACGCGGCTCGGGCCGGGTGGTGGCCGCCTGGCAGTTGCCGGGCACGGCGTCGTACTCGGCGTAGGTGAGCACGGTCGGGCCTCGGCCGTTGGACCAACGCGCGCAGAAGGCGGTCGGCATGCCGGCCGACCCCTCCTCCACGTCGAACCCCTCGGCACGCAGCCGCTCGACGTACCAGGCGGCCGACTCGTACTCGCGCCAGGCGGGCTCCGCGAGGTGCCAGATCACGCGGTGCCAGTCCGACAGGACCTGGCGGTGGCCCTCCACCCAGCGGTCCGACAGCTCCTTCACCTCGCCCGTTCCACCCGTCACCTGGAACCTCCCAGCCCCTCCGGTGCCCACGCCCCGGCATCGCTCGACGCGCGCACGCCGTCCGGCGGGCCGGCGTGCGCCCAGAGCTCTGCTCGCGTCGCCATGCTCGTCCCCCCAACACGTGACTGGCGGCATCCTGCAGGTCCTCGAGAAGGCTGTCAACTCGCGAGATCCGCTCCCCGCAGCCTCCAGTGCCGCCGGTTCGCGCGGATACGGTGCGATGCGTGATCGAACCGTCGCGACGAGCCGGCAGACGGTACCTCCCGCTCGCGGCTTCGCGCGCCTTGGTGGGCGATCGGGCTTCTTCTCCTCGGCGACGGGCGACCTCGACCGCAGGGGAGCTCGACCACCTCGACGAGCGCCTCGTCGGCGAGCTCCAACAGGACGGGCGGGCGCCGATGGAGGCGATCGCGGCTCGGCTCGGCCTGTCTCGAGCCGCCACGCGGGCCCGGTACGAGCGCCTCGTCGCGCGCGGCGCCCTGCACGTCGTCGGCGTGGTCGACCCCGCCGTCCAGGGGCTGCACGCCTTCGCCCACCTCTCGGTCTTCGTCTCGGGCTCCGCGCGCTGCGTGGCGCAGGAGATCGCGCGTGTGCCGACCACCCCGCTCGTGTCCATCGTGGCCGGCAGGGCCTCCTTGATCGCAGAGCTGCGCGCGCCGGACATGGCTTCCCTCCACGACCTGATCCGCCAGGTGAAGTCCGTGGAGGGCGTCAGCCACGTGGAGTCCGCGATCTACACCCGGCGCGTCAAGGACCGCGCGAGCCCCTCACCTCCGCCTTCGATGCCTCGGATCGACGACCTCGACCGGGCGATCCTCGACGCCCTCCAGGCGGACGGGCGGATCCCCTACGCCCGCCTCGGCCGGGCGGTGCACTGCTCGCCGTCGGCCGCCCGGGCCCGGGTTCGAGCGCTCCTCGCTGCGCGAGTCGTGCGCGTCACCGCGATCACGACCCCCGGGCAGGCGGGGCTGACCCAGATGTGCGGGCTCGGCCTTCGTCTGAGCAGCACCGAGGCAGCCGTGGCCGCTCTCGCGACCCTCCCGGCGGTGAGCTACCTGTCGCTCGCGGTCGGCCGGTGGGACGCGGTCGCCACGCTTCTCGTCGCGTCACCCTCGGCCGTGGTCTCCGAGATGGAGCGGGTCCGCTCGCTGCCGGGAGTCGAGAGCATCGAGGCGTGGACTCACCTCGAGGTCGTGAAGGAGGACTACAGGCTCGAGCTCGCCCCCCGCCGCGTGCACGGCGCGTGAGCCGGGCTCGAGGAACCGGCCCCTGGCCAGCCCTAGGTCGAGCCTCCGGCGCCTTCTTGTCGAAGCGGCTCGTCGTTCCTCGGGACGATCACGATGGGCCGGGGACTGCGCTGGGCGCAGCGCGTGCTCACCGAGCCGAGCGCGACGGCGCTCGACGGATCGTGGCCGAGGGACCCCACCACCAGGAGGTCGGCCTCAGCGGCGCGCCGGCAGAGGACCAATGCGGCGTCGCCTTCCACCACCGCCGGCTCGATCCTGACCGCGAAGTCGTCGGCGGCCACCTCGGCGATGGTCTCGTCCAGCCGCTCACGCGCGGCCTGTGCGATCTTGCTCTCGTCGAGACGAGCCCCCATGGTGTCGCCGAAGCCCGAGGGGCTCTGCCACACCATGACCGCCTCGACCACCGAGCCATGCTTCGCCGCCTCCTCGAGCGCCCAGCGCAGCGCCCGGCGCGATCCCTCCGAGCCGTCGACGCCGACCACGATCCGTTGCGTCTCCACGAGAGCCAGGCTCCCGAATGCGCGTCGCGCCGACCAGGGCCGAACGGCCCTATTCGCTCAGGCTGCGGACAACGAGAGCAGCCCCAGCGCGTTGCCGATCAGCCGGCGTGCCTCGCCCACGACGGCTCGCATCTCCTCGCGCTCGACGAAGGTGGCCACGATGCCGGGGTCCATCGCCTCGACCAGCACGCCCGAGGGAACCTCGCGCACCACGACGTTGCACGGCAGGAGCACGCCGACCTGGGGCTCGACGTCGATCGCGCGGGAAGCCAGCTCGGGGTTGCACGCGCCCAGGATGACGTAGCGGCCGATCTGCTTGCCGACCTTCTCTTGGAGGGTC
>JAJYYT010000072.1 GCA_021800645.1 Actinomycetes bacterium | reverse complement strand
TGCGCGACCCGTCGCGCGACACGGTGCTGTACCCGTCCGTGTCGTACCCCTCGTACGCGATGGGAGCGCAGCTCGCTGGTTGCCGGGCCGTGCCGGTGCCTTTGGCCCGCACCGGCGGAGGTGGCCTCGACCTGGACGCAGTGGACCCCTCGGATATCCAGCGGGCGCTCCTTTTGTGGGTGAACTCCCCCGGCAACCCGTCGGGCGAGCTGACGGACCTCGGCGCCGCAGCCGCATGGGGCCGGCGCCACGGCGTGCCGGTGTTCTCCGACGAGTGCTACGTGGAGTACACCTGGGAGGGACGGCCGCGCACGATCCTCGAGACGGGGGCCGAGGGAGTGGTCGCAGTGCACTCGGTGTCCAAGCGCTCGAACCTCGCCGGGATCCGGGCGGGGTTCTTCGCGGGGGACGGCGGGCTCGTGGGCTACCTGCGCGAAGTGCGCCAGCACGCCGGCCTCATGGTGCCCGGCCCCGTGCAGGCCGCAGCGGCGGCCGCGTGGTGCGACGACGGGCACGTGGACGCGCAGCGGGCGCGCTATCGGGAGCGGCTCGAGCTCCTGGCGCGCGCGCTGACCGACGCGGGCTGCCCGACTCGCTTGCCCGAAGGGAGCTTCTACCTCTGGCCCGCGGTGCCGGCGCGCTGGGCGGACGGCTGGGCGCTGGCCGAGGAGCTCGCGAGAGTGGCTGGACTGCTCGTCAGCCCTGGCGACCTGTACGGCCCTGAGGGCGCAGGCCACGTGCGCGTCGCGGTGGTCCAGCCCACCGAGCGGCTCGCGCTCGTCGCCGAGCGGCTCGCCCGGTCCGCGCGGGCCTAGCTCTGGCCGAGGTCGAGCGAGGGTCTCGCCCAGGCCTCGGCGAGCCCCGCCGGGAGTCTCGGGGCCGAATCGGGCGACCGCGGGGCCCCGCCGGGCGTCGCGGTGCCCAGGTGGGCCCCGCCGGGCGGTGGCGCGGGCTCGTGCGCTTCACCCACGACGACCAGTTGCAATCAGCTACACCCTCGCGGTAGCATAATTGCAGAACAGCTGTAGCTCGGTCGGTGCCGGCCGCTCCGGCCGACCCGAGGTAGATCTGGGGAAACGGGGATGGGAGTCTGGGACACAGGGCAGCGCGGCGCGCCCGGCGCGTCACGCTGGGCCCGGTCACCTGCCTGCGGTCGACCGGGTGGCCGATCCTCTCGGCCGCTCGTCACGGCCGCCGCGCTTCGCAGCGCGATCGCCGGCCACGGTGATCTCCAAGGTCTCCGCCGACTCGCTCGCCCAGTACCTCTGAGGTCCCCTTGGACCCCATGGGACAAAGCCGCCGAGAAGGCCGGCCGCAAAGAAGGCCAGCCGCCAGCAAAGGAGGTCCGAAGATGACCACCGGCGCACCCGCGTTCGACCGGCCGCTGCCCGCCAAGCCGGCTCCCGTCCCCCGGACCCCCGCCAAGCCGGCTCCCGCCCCCCGGGACGAGCAAGAGCCGGTGCTGCACTTCGTCGAGCCGCTGCTGGGGCTCCCGAACTCGCGTCGCTACGCGCTCCGTCCGCTGCCAGAGGGGTACGCGCCCTTCGCGAGCATCGTGTCGCTCGACGAGGAGGACCTGCGCTTCGTCGTCGTGCCGCCGAAACTGCTCTTCCCCGATTACGAGATCGAGATCCCGCCCGAGGAGCTCGCAGAGCTCGGTCTGGGCGGGGGCACCGAGGCCGAGCCCGCGGCCGGCGCCGACCTGGAGGCGCCACGCGCGCCGGAGGTGTGGCCGGACTTCGCGAGAGCACTCGGCGCGACCGGCACGGCAAGGCTCGATCCAACGGACGCGATCGTCCTCGTCATCGTCTCGACCAACGACGTGCCGACGCCGGTCGCGAACCTCCTGGCCCCGATCGTGGTGAACCCGCGCAGCGGTGCCGCCGCCCAGGTCGTGCTCGAGGAGAGCGGCTACGGGCTGCGCGTGCCCGTGGACGCAGGCAGCGCACGGCGCTTCACCGGCAGCGATGCTTCCCGCGTCCCACGGGTGCCGGCGAGGCCGCACTCGTAGCGAAGAGAGAAGAGAAAGGACGGGGCATGCTCGTACTGAACCGGCGTCCAGGTGAGTCGATCATCATCGAGCACGGCATCGACCTGAGCCTGCTCTCCACCGAAGGCCACAAGGTGTGGCTCGGCGTCACCGTTCCGGGGATTACCTCGTCTGTCCGACTTTCACCGGCCGCCGCGTCCGCGAGCGACGTGCGCCTCGAGATCGCGGCGCCCCTGACGGTGCGTGTGGAAGAGGAGCGGGCGTACGTCGAGGTCGCGCCGCTTGGGCATCCCTCGCACGACTGCCGGACGACCTTTGCCCTCCACCGCAAGGTCGGCCAGTCGATCGACTTCGGAGCCGAGCTCTCGGTGAGGGTGTCGTCGCTCGCGAGAGGCAACCCGTCGCTCGCCTTGGAGGGGCCCACGATCGGCACGGGCCTCGTCGTCACCGTCATCCGCCAGGTGGGCAGCTACGTGCGCATCGGCATCGACGCGCCGGGTCGGCGCGTCTACCGCAAGGAGATCTGGGACCAAGTGGTCGAGGAGAACCGGGCCGCGGCTGCCGGCGATCTCGCGGCGCTTCGGCTGGCCACGTCGAGCGCATGACGTCACGCCGGGCCCTCGCCTCGGCGGGAGCTCGGCGCGAGCGGGTCTTCGTGTGCTCGCGGGTCTTCGTGTGCTCTCGGGTCTCCGTGTGCTCGGGCTTCCCCGGGGTCTCGCAGCAAGCTGGGGTCCGAGATCCGTGCGCGCGCCTGTTCGACGGCTCTGCGGATCTCCGCCCTGCGGGCGTCGTTCGAGTACTTGTCGTAGATGCGCTCGATCACGGCCACGCCTGCCCAGCAGACCAGGAGCGCCACCGCGAAGCGCACGACGGCGGCCGTCGCACCGAGCCCTCCGGTGCCGAAGGAGTAGAGCATTGGCAGCGACACGACGATCGCTGCCGCCAGCACCAGCTCCGGTCGCCGCACCCCCATCGATCGACCCCCGCCGCCTCAGATCCGGGCCACCGACGCGGAGACGAGGCGCGCCCAGCGCGCGGGAGTCGCCTCGTCTCTGTCGAAGCGGGCGACCGGCACACCGAGCTCGATCAGCTCGCACGGCGTCGTCGTCGACTCGGCGTCGACGACCACGAGCGCGTCCGCCCCCCCGATCGCGTCGAGGAAGCGCCGGAGGTCGGAAGTCTTCACGGTGGCCGGCACGATCGCCCAGGCGCAGGAAGGTCGGAGCGCGACGAGGACGTCCTTGGTCCATGCCTGATCAGATCCGATCGGGGCGGCAGCGACGGCTGCCAGCGCGCAGTGCGCTCGGCGCCAGCCGACCGCGAGGGCGGCGGCCTTGCTCGGGGTGCGCGCCCTGTGCCCGAGCGTCGCCCAGCAGCCGGCCGACGTCGTGGAGAGCGCAGCGATCTCGTCGACCGGGCACCCGACGGCGTCGCACAGCGACGTGGCGACCGCGCGGAGCACCGGGCCATGGCCGACCAGCGCGACGAGACCGCCCGGCCCCTTCGGCAGGGGCGGCGGGGCCGGCAGCGTCGAGAAGATCGTCTCCAGGATCGGCCTCGAGCCGCTCCCGTCAGCGACGACCTCGGACAGCAACTGGGCAGCGAGGGCCGCAGGGAATCCGGCCTGGCGCAGCACTGCGGCCGCGATCGTCCGCGCGTCGGGTACCGGCTCGGGGCGTCGAGGCGGCACACCGACCCCGTCCGCCGCGTCGTGCCGGAAGAGGCCGTTCGGGCCGCTCGGGACGTCGTGCGCGCGAGCGGGTCCCATCGGGGTGGCTCTCATCGGAGCGGTTCTGGTCGTGGGACCGGGCGCGACCACCGACGCCGGGCCGTCGCGCCGTGGCGCAGGAGAGACCGGGTCGAGCGTCGGCAGCGCGGAGGTCGAGGGCTCATCTCCGAGCGAGCTCACCACCGTCTTGAGCACCTCCGCGAAGGGCCGGCGATCGGTGGTGCCTTGACCGAGCGGATCCCCCTCGCGACCATCTGCGTTCGGGCCGGAGCTGCTGGCCGGAGGGGAGAAGATCCCCGGCGCCGGCGCTTTCTCGTCGCCGGGGAGCCCGTGCAGCTCGAGCTCGTCGTCGTCGCTCGAGCACAACAGTGCGGCGATCGGGTCCGGTCCTGGGGGGTCGATCTCCACGACATGGACCTCCTTGGCGAAGAACCCGGCGATGCCACCTCGACGTTCGATCCGGTGCGACTTGAACGGCACGATCCCGTGCTCCCGCTCGATCTGGAGCAACACGTCTTCGAGCTTCGATCCGACGTAGACGTTGGGCTTCTCATGCAGCTGCTGGAACGCCACCGTTGATCACCCCGATCCTCTGCAAATGGACATTCCCCGAGATCTCGTTCAGGCTCATGACGCTGAGCGACGGGACGACGGAGCAAAGGAGCCGCCGTAGCGCAGGCCTGAGCTGAGGAGCGACGACGAGCACGGGATCGTGCCCGGCTCTTCGAGCCTGCTCGGCTACCGTCCGGACCTCGCTCGAGAGACGCTCCAAGACGGAGGGTTCGACCACGAGGACGCTCTCGTTGGCGCCGTCGCCGAAGTGCAGGTCCTTCGCGAGCGCCTGCTCGAACGCGGCGTCGAGGGTGATCACCGAGAGCTCTGCGTTCCTCGTGTGCAGGGCCGTGATCGATGCCCCAAGAGCGGTACGCGCAGCTTCGGTCATCCTCTCCGTGGTCTTCGCGATCCGGGCCTGTTCGGTGACCGCCTGGATGATTCGGACGATGTCGAGGATCGGCACGCCTTCGTCCAAAAGGTTCACGAGCACCCCGAACAGGTCGGTGATCGTGACCTGTGCCGCCGTCATCTCTTCGACCGCGGCGGGGTCGGTGCCCTTCGCAACGTCGACGAGAGTGCGGACCTGCTGCATGGAGAGGAGCTCTCCGGCATGTGACGAGACGACCTCGCCGAGATGGGTGACGATCGCCGAGGAGCGGTCGATCACGGTGATGCCGGCGGCCGCGAGCGCCTCGAGGCGAGCTTCGGCGGGGATCCACTTGGCTGGCAGCCCGAACACGGGCTCGGTCGTCGCCTCCCCAGGAAGCATGTCGATATCCGGGCCGATGGCGAGCAGCCGCCCAGGGGGGGCTGCGCCACGGGCAACCTCGACCCCGTTCACCCGGATCCGGTAGGTGCTCGCAGGGAGGTCGACGTTGTCGCGGGTGTGGACCCGTGGCACGAGGACGCCCTTTTCATAGGCGAGCTTGCGCCGCAGCCCCCGAATGCGCTCGAGCAGGTCGCCGCCTTTCGCCTTGTCGGCGAGGGGGGTCAGGTTCGGCGCGATCTCCAGCTGGAGCGGCTCTACTCGAATCTCGGCTGCGAGCGACGCGGGGGTGTCGCCAGGAGCGCGAGACCCTTGCGCCTCGATGGCCGCCTCCCGCTCCCTCCTCGCTTCGACCGCCCGCCGGACGCGCCGAGAAAGCAGGACGAGCAGACCTCCCACGACGAGGAACGGGACGTGCGGGAGACCCGGGACCAGCGCGAGCAGTCCCATCGCGACGCCCGCGACGAGCACAGCGCGGGGTTGGTTGCCGAACTGCGTCGTCACGTCCGAGCCGAAGTCGTCGCTTTCCGTGGTCGCCGCGCGCGTGACGATCAGGCCGGTCGAGATCGAGAGCAGCAGCGCCGGGATCTGAGAGACGAGCCCGTCGCCGATCGACAGCACCGAATAGGTGTGGATCGCCCGGCTGAGGGTGTCGTGATGCTGGACGACCCCGATCGCAAAGCCGCCGATCAGGTTGATGAAGACGATGACGAGCGCGGCGATCGCGTCGCCTCGCACGAACTTCGACGCGCCGTCCATGTTGCCGTAGAACTCCGAGGTTTCGTCGATCTCCCGTCTCCGGCGCCTCGCCTCCTTCTCGTCGATCAGCCCGGAGTTCAGCTCGCCGTCGATGGCGACGAGCCTCGGCGCCATCCCGTCGAGGGAGAAGCGCGCGGCGACCTCAGAGACGCGTCCGGCTCCGTTCGTGACCACGACGAACTGGATGACGATCAGGATGAGGAAGATGATGAGGCCGACGACGATCTGGCCGCCGATGACGAAGCTCCCGAAGGACTGGACGACCGTCCCCGCGTACCCGTGGAGCAGCACGAGGCGCGTCACGCTCACGTTCAGCCCCAGGCGGAACATCGTCATCAGGAGCAGCAGCGAGGGGAACGCGGAGAAGTCCTGGGGGCGGCGCACGTGCATGGTGGTGAGCAGGACCACCAGTGCCGCAGACATGTTCAAGGTGATGAGGACGTCGATGATCCAGGTCGGCATCGGCACGACGAGCAGCACCACGATGGCGATGACCATCGCCGGCACCCCGAAGAGCCCCATGCGTTGCTTCAGCTTCATCGAGACTCCACCAGGCCGGCACGCTCGGATCTTTCCCGCCGCTTCCTGGCAGGTGCTGGTCGCGCCGTCCTGGCGTCCGCGGTGCTCTATCGACCGAGTGCCGCCCGCCCTTGAGGGTCGGGTCGGGGCCGCTCTTGCCTTTGAGGTGCGGCTCGGCCGCGCTCGTCGCAGAGGCCGCGCGCTTCGGAGCGTTTCGTGTCAGGAGAAGCGGCGTAGGGCGCGTCCGCGGGCCGACAATCCCTTGACGAGGCGCATGTCGGGATCGGACACCGCGTCGCGCAGCGCCTTGGCCAGGCTTTCCCGGTCGGGCTCGAGCCAGAACAGACCGGTGCTCGGCCCGAGGCAGCCGAGGGTCTCGGGCGGACGCGCAACCTGGCGGGCTTCCACGCAAAAGCTCGTCCGCTTGTCGGCGAAGGAGCCCGAGCTTCCTCCCTCCAGGACGACGGTCGCCATTCCGCAGGCCATCGCCTCGAGCAGGCGCACCGGCGTCTCCTGTACGCGTGCCACGTGCACGAAGAGGTCGCAGGATCGGTAGAGCGCAGCACGCGCGGCCAGGTTCGAAGGAAGGTCCACGATCTCGACGGGTGCGCCCTCGCCGCGGCGGGCCAATTCGACGAGGTCGGTGCAAGGGGCCCCTCGGGTCCGAGCAAGGAGGAGCCGGACGCCGTCTTCCTCGGAGAACTCCGTTCGGTAGACCTCGAGCAGGCAGTCGACGCCCCCGGCAGGCGTGCAGTCCCCCGCGAACAGGATGGTGACGACCCCGCCGCGGCGCAAGGCGCCCGGGTCCGGCGAGAACAGCGCGGTGTCGACCCTGGTCGGGAGCACCCGGACCTTGCGAGGCGGGATCCCGCTGCGCACGGCCTGGGCTCGAGCCCAGTCGTTGCAGACCCACAGCTCGTCGACGACGTCGCGGATCGGTCCCAGCCACTCGACGGGGAGCTTCCCGTACCCCCAGTCGACGAGTGCGCACGTGCGGGCGTGCCCGGACAGCAGAGGCGCAGCTGCCTCGCCCCGGGCCGCCTTCCCCGTGGCAGGGGCGGGCGAGCCGCACCCGCTCGGAACTGCGGGCTTCGGAACTGCGGGCTTCGGAACGCTGGCCGCAGCCTCGAACCAGAGCTCCTGCAGCGCGGGGTCGGCGAGGCCGCGCAGCACGCGGGCGAGCCGGGCCGGATCCTGCTGCCCTGCGAACAGGGCCGGGGTCCCGCTCGCCGCGGCGAGCGCGAGCCAGGCCTCCGCACCCGAGCGCACGGCGACGAGGACGGCGCGGGCGCCCGCCAGCCACGCGGCAGGGTCGGAGCCAGCACCGATCGCGAGCGAACCGGGGAGCTCCCTGGCTGCCCTCGCGCCGGGGTCGTCACCGAGGACGGCGACCGAGAAGCCTTCGAGCGCCCGGGTGATCGACGGGGCGATCACTTGCTGGAATTCTGCGCGTTCCTCGTCGGTGGAGGAACGGAAGTCTCCGGCGATGCAGATCCCCCGTCGATCGCGTTCGGAAAGGCCGTTCCGAGCCATCCACGCAGGGTCCAGACCGTTGGGATCGGCACCGAGAAGGACGCGAAGGACGTCAGATGTGGGTGGCCCCGACCCGGCGCCGGGTGCGTCGACGACGACCTCGGCCGCCGGGAGGAGCCGGCGGACCTGTGCGCGCAGTCCGGCTGCGTCGCGGGCGACCACCACCGCGTGGAAGGCGCGCTCGGCGCCGACTTCGGCGACCCGTCTTATGAGGGCGGCCGGATCGTCCTGGGCGACGCCCGAGACACAAGCTCCGCTCGCAGACAAGACGGCTGCGGTCCCGGCGACCGGCTCGGGGTGGACGACGACGACGTCGTGGCCGTGCCTCGCGAGCGCACCGGCGAGGGCCATCGTCCGGAGGCTCGCGACCGCGCGGTCGACGAGCAGGACCGAACGCGTCGACGAGGTGCTGGAGCCGCCCTTGCAGGTTGCTCGTTCCAACCGGCCGGCTGCTGGACCGCCCGTCCCCAGTCCGCCTGCGCCAGCGGCCACCGCGTCGCAGATCGAGCCGAAACGTCGCGCGAGCGACGGTGCGAGGTGCGCGACTCGGGCGCGTAGGGAGTCCACGTCGTGGGCACAGCAGATCGACAACGCGACGAAGGCCTGCTCACCTCGAGGGTCACCGAAGTGCTCGAACGCGAGGGCCGCGGCAAGGAGCCTGTCCGCCGGATCGCGCGCCGCGTCCGCGGACGAGGCCACGAGCGGGCACGCGAAGCCGAGCCCACCGGCTCGCAGGCGCTCGGACCACGCCGTTCGACGCTCGAGCCGAAGCCGGTTCGAGACCTTGACGGCGGTGGCGAGCACGGCCCTCGAGGGCGCGACCTCGTGCCAGGCCTCGAGCGTGCGGTCAGCGAGCTCCGGGTCGGACCCGACGAGCTGGCTCAGGAAGAGGACCGCGCGCGCCTGTGGCACCGCACGGGGGATCTCCGCCAGCGCTCTCCCGGAGC
>JAJYYT010000071.1 GCA_021800645.1 Actinomycetes bacterium | reverse complement strand
GCGGCGCGCCCACTCAGCGCTGATCCACCGCCCTGCAGTCATCCAGGGGGGGATCTCCCGCCCAGGATCGACGAGTGAGCCGTCTCTCTTGACCGCCACTCCGGCCCGCACTTCGACGAATGCGTACGAGACTGGGACGTCTGCGAACCTGTCGACACCCGTGGTCTCGAGATCGAATGCGAGGAGGTGCTCGCGCCATGGTGCCTCGGGTGCCACGTGAGCGAGCATGACACGGGGCTGTCTCATGTCTGAGGATGGTCGGGGACCGCCATGGGGATGGTCGAATCGCCAGGCCTGGCGCGCGCACCGAAACCCTGGCGAGAGTCCTACGCTGCGGTCGATGCCAGATGATCCGACCGCAAGCGGCGGGAGCGCTACCGAGCACGGCGGGTCCGGCGCGCCAGCGCCTGGGGACGCCAACGGCCCGACCGTGTCGCCTGGTGCGTCACGCGCCGAAGACGGTGACTACCGCTGGCACGGACCCTCGCCACATTCGTATCCGGGAGCGGAAGCCTACGTTCCCTACGGCCAGCAGGCCCCCTACGGCCCGAACCCGCAGAGCCCCTACGGCCCGAACCCGCAGAGCCCCTACGGCCCGAACCCGCAGGCCCCCTACGGCGCGAACCCGCAGAGCCCCTACGGCCCGAACCCGCAGATCCCCTACGGCCAGCAGGCCCCCTACGGCGCGAACCCGCAGAGCCCCTACGGCCCGAACCCGCAGATCCCCTACGGCCAGCAGGCCCCCTACGGGCCGAACCCGCAGAGCCCCTACGCCTGGTCGTACGTCCCGCCCGCGCCGCCACGGGCGCCTCTTTCACCCGAGGAGCGCAGACGCAGGACCAGGCGAGGGCTCGCGTTCGCCGCGGTGCTCGTCATCGCGATCGGCGCGGGCATCGGTATCGGCGCGGCGATCGCGCCGACAGCCCCTGCGACGTCTGCGACCAAGCTGGTCAACAGCGCCATCGCCGCGGTCACGAAGGCCGGCACCTACCACTACGTGGAGCGCTCGACAGCGCTCGGCGTACCCGACGACATTGCGGGCGACGCCACGCCCAACGGCGGACGTCAAGTGATCTTGCAGCGCTGCAGCGCCGGAACAACGTACTTCCACCTCCGGCTCGTCAAGGGGGTCGTGTACTTCAAGGGCACACGAGCTGCTGCCCTCGACCAGCTCGGCGTCCCCGCGACACGCGCCGCGTCAATTGCGGGAAGGTGGGTGAAGATCGTGAAGGCCGACAAGGTCTACAGCACGCTGGCCGACGGCATCACCACGCGCTCCAACATCTCGCAGCTGCGCGGTGCCATGGTCCCGCTCTCGACCAAGCAGGCTGGGTCCTCGATCGAGGTGCTCGGTGCCCTCTCCAAGACAGGGAAGCGCCACCAGTTCATCGGCACTGCGGCACTCGTCCTGAGCTCCGCCACCGGGCGGCCGACGTCGCTGCGGGGCAGGGCATCGACGACGACAGGCAACCACTACTCGGTGGCCTGGACGTTCAGCCGGTATGGCGAGGCGGTGCACGTGACCGCACCGGTGAGTGCCGTGCCCTATGCATCTCTCCACGCGACGACCCCGCCCAAGAACATCTGCGGCTGAGAGGCTCGGGCCGACGGTCAGCGGTGCCGCCAGCCGGTGAGGAAGCTCAGCCCGAGCGCCCCTCGAGGAGCGGCGCGTCGGGTCGCCGTGCCGCTCTTCCCTCCACTGACGAGCTGCGTCTCCAGGCCACTCCCGAGAGCACTTCGAGGACGACGCGGTTGGCAAGGTAGGCCGTGACTTCGGCGTGATCGTAAGGCGGAGACACCTCCACCACGTCGACGCCCGCGAGCGGCACTTCCATGGCGATCCGGCGCACCGCGTCGAGCAACTGTCTGCTCGAGAGCCCGCCCGGCTCCGGCGTGCCGGTTCCCGGTGCAAGCCCGGGGTCGACGACGTCGACGTCGACCGAGAGGAACACGCCGTCGCACCCGTCGGTCGCGATCGCAAGCGCCTCGGTCAAGCAGTCGTCCAGCCCGCGGGTGACGACTTCGGTCATCTCGAAGCTGCGCATCCCCTGGTCTGCCATCCATCGGAGCGTCTCGGGCTCCGGCCAGTAGCCGCGCAGGCCGATCTGGAGGAACCGGTCGCCTCGCGTGGCACCTGACTCGATCAGCCGGCGCATCGGCGTGCCGTGCCCGTACAGCGAGCCGAACTGGGTGTCCCCCGTATCGGCATGGGCGTCGAAGTGGACGACGGAGACCCTTCCCCATCCGACGTGGCGCGCGACACCCGTGACGTCGGGGAGCGCGATGGTGTGGTCGCCACCGAGCACCACGGGGAGCGCGCCGCTCCTCGCGATGCGCTCCACCGCCATCGCGAGCTTGTCGAGTGACCGCTCCGTCTCCCCCGAGAGCATCTCCACGTCCCCGACGTCGACGACCCCGAGCTCGGCGAGAGGGTCGACACCGAGGGCCAGGTGCGGGCGGCTCCCGTCATGAGGCAGGTAATCGGTGAGGCGGATCGCCTGGGGCCCGAACCGCGCGCCTGGACGGTGCGAGGTGCCGCCGTCGAAGGGTGCGCCCACCACGACCGCAGCTGCGCTCGCGTAGGACGAAGGATCGTCCAGGTCCGCCGCCGGCACCCCGAGAAAGGTCCCGTCCGGCCCGTACATGTTGCCCATCCTCACGAGCGCAGGTTCCTCTCGAGGAAATCGAGCGTGACCGGCCAGGAGGCCTCGGCGGCGCCCGGGTTGGAGAACATCGGTGCGAAGGAGTTCTCGAAGGCGTGACCTCCCTGCTCCTGCACCACCACCTCAGTGCCGGCCCGCCCGGCGAAGGCCCCGATGACCGCGTCGATCTCCTCACGGGGGATGTAGGGGTCGGCGCCCCCGAAGTGGAAGAGCACCGGACAGCTGATCCGGTCGGCGAGGTCCAGCTCGGCCGCGATCCCCGAGCCGTAGTACGAGACGCAGGCGTCGGGGTCCGAGGCGGCGGCCACCTCGTACGCGAGCCGTCCCCCCAGGCAGTACCCCATCACGGCGACCTTACCGGTGACTTCCGGCATCTTCTTCAGGTGGGACAACGCGGCGACCAGGTCGCCGGTCGTGACGTGCTTGGGGATCTCCGAGAACCTTCCCATGTAGCCGAACGCGACCTCGAGCGCCGCCTCGTCGTGGGCCAGCGAGACATTTCGCTCCACTCGCCAGAAGACGTCGGGGACGAGCACCGAGTAGCCGAGGCCGGCGAGGATCGCCGCCTTGCTCCGGAGGAACTCCTCCACGCCGTAGATCTCCTGGAGGAGCAGGATGCCCGGCCCCCTCTCCGTGGAGATGAATGCGTGGGCATCGAACGACTCCCCTGTCGGGGCGCCGACGCGCTCGCTCCTCGTGACGATGCTCATCGCCGGCTCAGCGTAACGAGGGCTCGAGGATCACGCCATCGTCGCGATGATCTCGCGCACGATCTCGACGTTCGTGTCGGGGTGGAGCAGGGCGAGGCGCCCCATGCTCCTCCCCTCCCAGGTCGTCGGGGTCACGAACGCCACCTGGTCCGCGAGGAGCTGCGCAGACCACGCCTCATAGTCTGCCCTCGACCACCCCTTTCTGTGGAAGAGCACGATCGAGAGCGTCGGCTCGCGTACGAGCTCCAGGTACGGCGTCTCCGAGATGAGCGACGCGGCGGCTCGCGCATTGGCGAGCACCGTCTCGACAGCGTCTCGGTACGCGTTGGTGCCGTGGACGGCGAGCGAGAACCACAGGGGCAGCCCCCTGGCGCGCCTCGACAAGTGGTAGGCGTAGTCGGTCGGGTTCCACGGCACGTCCGCGGACGGGTCCTCCTCGCCAGGGGCACCGTCCTCGGCACCCGGGAGGGCCTCGTGGATCGCGTCGAGATACGCCGCGTCCTGGGTGTGCACAGCCTTGGCGAGCGCCGGCTCACGGTAGATGAGCGCCGCGCAGTCATAGGGGCCGAAGAGCCATTTGTGCGGGTCGACGACGAGGGAGTCCGCGAGCTCGATGCCCTCGAAGAGCCCCCTGGCACTCGTGGAGAAGAGCGCGCCGCCGCCGTACGCGGCGTCGACGTGGAGCCACAGCGCCCTGCGTCGCGCGACCTCCGCCACGCCGGCGAGGTCGTCGACGATCCCCGCGTTGGTGGTCCCGGCGGTGGCGACGACACCGACGACGTCCGCCGCGCCGGGCTGTCCGGAGCTGAGCGCGGCCTCCAGGCCCTCCCCCGTCAGTCGATGGTCCGTCACAGGGACCAGGAACGGCTCGACGCCGAGCACTCTCAGGGCCTTCCCGACAGAGGAGTGCGCCTCGTCCGTGCAGGCGATCTTCTGCGCGCCGGTCCTGTGACCGCGCAGCGACGCGGTGTCGCGTGCGACCATGAGAGCGGAGAGGTTCGCCGCGGATCCGCCCGACACGAAGCAGCCCCCCGCGCTCCTCGGCAACCCGGCGAGCCCCGAGATGACCCCCAACGCCTGGTTCTCCGCGGACACTGCTCCGGCTGCCTCGAGCCATGAGGTTGCGTGCATCGAGCTGCTCGAGACAACCATGTCGAACAAGAGGCTCGCCTTGGTCGGCGCCGCCGGGATGAACGAGAGGAACCTCGGGCTGTCCGCGGAGATCACCGCCGTCGCGAGCCGGTTCGCGAACAGGTCGAGCACGCGGGCGGGATCGTTCCCCTCCGGGGTGATGAGACCGTCGAGGACGTGGTGCAGGGGGGTTGCATAGCCTCCGTAGTCGAGGGGCACGGGATCCAGCGACAGCCTGTCCCGGCAGTACCCGAGGACGAGGTCCACAGTCTTCTCGTCGAACACGAACATTGGATTCCGCATCGTTGTGTCGCTCTCTTCTTGCCGGTCTTGTCGGTGCCTCGGGTGCCTGGCACGCGGCGGCGCTGGCGCTCGCTGCCCGCGTCCGGTGCCCGGCCCTCACGCACTCGGACTGCCAGTGTCGCAGCCCTCAGCGGCCGCGGCCACCCGGCGGCGGGTGGTCGGAGGCAGTGGCCACTTGCGCTGGTCGGGCGGTCGGTGACCGGGGTGATCCGCGGGGGTCGCGCGGTCGGCGGCCGGGGTGATCCGCGGGGGTCGAGCGGTGGCGGCCGGGGTGATCCGCGGGGGACGCTCGCGCCTCTGACGGGCATCGGCCACCCCGGTGCCGGGCGATAGGCTGACCCGGCTCCAGGCGGCGTGGCCGAGTGGTTTAGGCAGGGGCCTGCAAAGCCCCGTACACCGGTTCGATTCCGGTCGCCGCCTCCACCGCAACACCCCGCGCGTCGGCTCGGGGGCACCGACAGCACCGGGGGCACCAACAGCACCGGGGGCACCGACAGCACCGGGGGCACCGACAGCACCGGGGACATCGACAGCACCGGCGGCACCAACAGCACCGGCGGCACCGACGCACGGCCTCGTCGACCGTCCATCGGTTACGGTGCGCCGAGCGCGCACCATTGTCCGAGGAAGGCGTGCCCTGTGCCCCGAGGGAGAGGAGGAGCACGTGGAGGTCGGTGGAGGTGAAGGCAGCGAGGCGCCGGAGCAACTGGCGGACCCTCATCCCTCGAGCGCCTCCGTCGCATCCCTCGACGCGACGGAGCTCTCCACGCTCATCGACCAAGGAGAGCTGACCTCGGCAGAGGTCGTCGCTTTGCTCGTCGCGCGCATCGAAGCGCTCGACTCTGGTCCGAACGGTCTGCACGCCATCATCGAGCTCGCTCCCGACGTGGAGAACGTCGCGGTCCGGATGGACGAGGAAAGGCGCGCCGGCCGCACGCGTGGACCGCTCCACGGGATCCCGGTGCTCGTGAAGGACAACATCGACACGGCCGCACCCCTGCACACGAGCGCCGGGTCGCTCGTCTTCGGCGGAGCTTCTCCTGGTGCGGATGCCCCTCTCGTGCGCGCACTGCGCGACGCCGGCGCCATCGTCATCGGAAAGGCGAACCTCTCGGAGTGGGCGAACTTCCGAGGCACCAGGTCCTCGAGTGGTTGGAGCGCGCTCGGGGGACAGACGCGCAACCCGCATGCGCTGGACCGGACTCCAGGCGGCTCGTCCTCGGGATCCGGCGCCGCGGTCGCCGCGCGGCTGGTACCTCTCGCCGTCGGGACCGAGACGGACGGCTCGATCATCTGCCCGGCAGCTGCGTGCGGCGTCGCCGGCTTGAAGCCGACCCTCGGGCTGGTGAGCCGCACGGGCATCGTGCCGATCGCCGCTTCGCAGGACACCGCGGGGCCGATTGCGAGATCGGTTCGCGACCTCGGGCTGCTGCTCCAGGTGCTCGCAAGGGCGATCGACGACGGCGAGGACCACGCCGCGACGAAGGTGCGGCGCCCTCTCGGCTACGAGCCCGCCGAGCTCGGGCGAGTCGGATCGGCCGAGCTCGGCGGGCTACGGGTGGGCATTGTGCGTGGTGCCGGGTACACCGGCTACCACCCGCCCACGGACGAGGCTGTCGGTGCAGCCGTGCATGCGCTCGCCGACGCCGGCGCGCAACTGGTGGACCCCGTCGACGGGCTGCCACCCTCCTCGACCTGGGAGGAGGACGAGCTCATCGTGCTCCTCCACGAGTTCCGCGTGGGCATGCGGGGTTACCTCGCTCGTCGCGCTGGCGCGCACGATGGTGCGAGCTCCACCGCGGATTGCGCACCAGCCAGCTTCCCGCGCTCCCTCGACGACCTCCTGGCACATGCCCACAACGAGCCGCGAGAGCGGTCGGACCTCTTCGACACCGACCTCATCAGCCGTGCCGCACGAACCGAGGGCCTCGAGTCAGAGCAGTACCGGACCGCGTTCGATCGGCTCAAACGGGCGACGCGAGACCAGCTCGACCGCATCTTCTCGTCCGGCGTGGACGTCCTGGCACTCCCGGCGATGCACCCTGCCTGGCCGGTCGACCACGTCCTCGGCGATCAGTCCGAAGGAGCCGGCTGGTCACCTGCTGCGGTCGCGGGCTACCCCTCAGCGACCCTTCCCGTCGGCGGGTTTGGGGGGCTCCCCGTCGGTGTCCTCTTCATCGGCCCCCCGTGGTCGGAGCCCCGCCTCCTCCAGCTGCTGGGCGCGCTCGAGCGTCTCCTCGGGACAACCGTGACCGCCCCCGAGCCGAGGTTCGCTGCGACGGTCTCGTTCCTGGGCTGACGTCTAGCTCGGCTGCCGTCGAGCTAGCTCGGGGCACGTCTACCTGCGTTCGAGCGGGCGGTGACGTAGAAGCCGACGCGGTGCTCCCGGCACGCCTTCACGCGGCGTGACAAGGCGGGGGCTAGCGCGGGGCTAGCGCGGGGCTAGCGCAGGCTCGTGCCGCCGCCATACTTCTATGTCGTCACCAGCGTAGACCGTTGGCATGACTCGCCACCCCTTCACGGGTCCAGCCCGTACCGGTTGAAGCGCTACCGCCTCGGCTGGTGTAGCGCCCACTGCCAGAACGTCCGGCGCGGTGGGCGCACGACCACCTCACCACCGTCTACCTGGCCAAAGATCTTGACAATCAGCCGTGCGGATGCTTGGGGCCCACGTGCTGGAGGCACCTTCACCCGTCCCCCACGCACGACAACATCATCGAGATCGACTTCGATGTCCGGCCGAGTCACCAGTACGAGCCGACCACCCCGGAGGTCGACCTGGATCTCCAGCGCCGGCCTCGTGATCACGGCGTCGGTGAAGTCCAGGTTCATCACCCCGCCGGTGGCAAGTATCTCCATCCGCCTCGGGACGATCCAACGGCCGCTTCGGGTCGTGCTCCCGCCGCGATAGTTGAGCCGGACAACCTCCTTGGTCGCTGTCGCGACCTCGGGCAAGTCAGCCGTCAGCGCCACCAGTTCTCGATTCGTGCGAGCCGTCAGCGCCGCTTCCAGGCGCTCGTCGAGCTCAGTCGCCGTCAGCCGTCCATCGCCAGCCGCAACACGGAGGATCTCCACCACGCGCTCCCTGTCTTCATGGGAGACGCGGAGCTCAGGATGGGAGCGGGCGTGCTGATGGGGGGTCGGAGGGCTTTCCTCCGTCAGGTCTTTCTGCTCGTGTCGGCGCGGCTCGAACACGCAGTTACCTGCGGCGGCGACCGAACACCAGCCAGACGAGACCGGCGACCACAGCGAGGATCACGACCACCTTGACGAGCTCTGCGACCACGCCGACGATGGAGCTGAGCACCCAGAACGCGATCAGCACCCCGACGACGCCGACCCCGACGACCGCCAACGTGTGCAGCGGACGCGGCCGGCCGGCCCTGCGTGCTGACACGTCCTTTTGGGTTTCCGGTTCCACTTCGCGGGCCATAGCTGCCTCCTCGATGCGGGCCCCGGGGGCTGCCGGGGGCTGCGCTGCCCCATGCTACGGTCCCGCCGGGTGGAACAGGTGTCGCCGCCAGGGTCGGGCCTCTCCGCCTCTTGCTCACTCGTCCCGCTGCACACGCACGCTTTCTGATGCGGGAGGCGACGGGCTCGGGCAATCTCGCCGAGCACTTCAGGCGCTTCGCGGCAGGGGCTCGCCACGACAACGCGATCCGGTATGCCCGGATCTGCGAAGGCATCGCTGCCGACCCGGCCCTCCTCGAGCTCGTCGCAACGGCACCGCCGGATCAGCGCCGGCCCAACATCCTTCTCGCGGCGGTCCACTACCTGCTGCTTTCCGGAGCAGACGATCCGCTCGCCACCCATTACCCCACGGTGCTCGCATGCCGAGGGGAACTCCACCCAACGGTGCCGGACCCGTCTGCCTCGGACCCGTTTCCTTCGTTCGCGGCATTCTGCGACGCCCATCGGGACGAGCTCCTGCACCTCGTTGCGTCGCGGGCGACCCAGACGAACGAGGTCGGCCGATGCCGGGCCATCCTCCCAGCGCTCTCGACGGTCGGCGCAC
>JAJYYT010000070.1 GCA_021800645.1 Actinomycetes bacterium | reverse complement strand
CTCACCTGCACCCCGTAGCGGAAGCGGCGCAGCCGCGGGTCGGTGACGCCGTAGCGCTCCAGGCAGATCCGCTCCCACAATCGCCCGAACGCGCGGATCTTGCAGGTCTCCTCCACGAAGCGCACGCCGGAGTTCACGAAGAAGCTGATGCGGCCGACGACCTCCGGGAGCTTCGCGTCGTCGATCTTGCCCGAGGAGCGCACCGCGTCGAGGATCCCGATCGCGCTCGCGAGCGCGTACGCGATCTCCTGGACCGGCGTCGCTCCCGCCTCCTGGAGGTGGTAGCTGCAGACGTTGACCGGGTTCCACCTTGGCACGTGTCGGAGGGTGTACGCGATGGTGTCGACGGTGAGCCGGAGGCTCTCCTCGGGCGGGAAGATGAACGTGCCGCGGCTCAGGTACTCCTTCAGGATGTCGTTCTGGGTGGTCCCTTGGAGCGCGTTCGGGGCGATCCCCTGGGTGGTCGCGTGCGCGACGTACAGGCCGAGCAACCACGCCGCGGTCGCGTTGATCGTCATCGAGGTGTTCATCTCCGCGACGGGGATCCCGGCCAGGAGCTCGCGCATGTGCCCGAGGTGCACGACGGGAACCCCGACCTTGCCGACCTCGCCCAGCGCTTCGGGGGCGTCCGGGTCGTAGCCGGTCTGGGTCGGGAGGTCGAAGGCGATCGAGAGCCCGGTCTGGCCCTTCGCCAGGTTCCTCCGGTACAGCTGGTTGGACGCGCGTGCGGTCGAGTGCCCCGAGTAGGTCCGCATGAACCACGGTGACGACCGGGAGGGCGGCACCTCGGGCACGCTCAGCCGCGGGAGCGGCTTCGGCCGCGTGCCCGGGAGCTCCCTGCCTTCGCCACCTCGGAGTCGGCGACGTCCACGCGCCCGCGCATGGGCGCAAGGCTACTGCCGGGCGGCCCGGGTGCTCCGTGGGAGCCGTCCGGCCGCCGCCTGGCTGCCCACTCGTGTGAGATGGTGTGGGGCGGTGAGGACCAGATGAGCCCCGGTGTGCTCGCGCTCGTCGGAGGCGACGAGTGGACGGCCGGCTGCGACTTCGACGCCGACCTGCTCGACGCCTCGGGGTCCGACAAGGTGGTGGTGCTGCCAACCGCAGCGGCATTCGAGCGGCCGGAGCGGCGGGTGCTCGCCGCAGCGGAGTGGTTCGCAGGGCTCGGCGCGGAGGTGCAGGGGCTCATGGTGGCGAGCCGTGCCGACGCGCAGGACGACGACGCGGCGGCGATTGTCGGTGCCGCCCGCTTCCTGTACCTGAGCGGGGGGTCCCCGCTCCACCTTCGCTCGGTCTTGAAGGGCTCGAAGGTCTTCGCGGCGCTACGGGAGGCGTGGGGGAACGGCGCGGTCGTGGCCGGGGCCGGGGCGGGCGCGCTGGTGCTCTCCGACCCGATGGTCGACCCTCGCGGGGGCGCGCTCACCGTCGGGCTCGGGCTCATCGAAGGGCTCGCCGTCGTGCCGCTCGTCGGGGACTTCCAGGAGGACGCGCACGGGGAGAAGCTCCATCGCGCGGTGCTGCTCGCGCCGCCAGGCGTCCCCGTCGTCGGCATCCCGGGGCGCACCGCCCTGCTCCGGGATCCCGACGGACGCTGGCGCAGCCGCGGCCAAGGGAGACCGTCGGTCTACGTCGACGGCCGCGCCGCCGTCGATGGCCTGGGTGCCCTCGCCGGCCTCTGAGGGAGACGGGCGGGGGCGCGCTCAGGCGGCGGCCGCCACCAGCGCGGCGAGCGCAGCGGCGCCGGGGCCGTCGATCGGGAGGTGCGTCTGTGTGGCGTAGAGCCAGCCCGGGTGGCGCACGGCGAGGGCGTACCAGTCGACGAGCACCGCCCGCGGGAAGCGCGCGACCCCTTGCGCGAGCACTGCGTTGTTCGAGTCCTGCCACGCCCGGTCGACGCGGTCGTTCACGAACACGACTCGCGACGCGCCGGACAGCACGGTCATCATCGAGTCGAAGTCGCTGGAGGTGATCGGCCCGTTGGTGCCGAGGCCCACGATCACGACTGCGCCGAGCGCGCTCTGCGACGCGAGCCGCTGCAGGATCGCCACGCCTGTCGCCCACTGCCTGCTGACCGCGGCGTCGATCTCGATCCCCGGGATGTCTGCTTCGAGCGCCTTCGCATAGTCGATCATCACCGAGTCGCCGACCGCCGTGACCTTGTCGGCGACGAACCCGGGTCCTGCTGGCGGCAGCGGGGGCTCCGTGACGGGGCCGTGGCGGCCTGGTGGCGCCGAGGTCGTTGTCGGAGGGCCGCTCGTGCTCGGGGCACCGGTCGGGCCGGTCGTCGTGCTCTGGGCACCGGTCGGGCCGCTCGTCGTGCTCCGGGCACCGGTCGGGCCGGTCGTCGTGCTGTGGGTCGCTGGCGAAGGCGCCGTGATGCGCCGCCCGGGGAGGTGCGCGTGCGGGCCAGCCGCGTGAGCGACAGCGCCGCAGGCTGCCGTGCCGAGCGCGAGCGCTCCGAGCACGAGCGCACCGCCCGCTCGCCACGATCCACGCCACGGTCCATGCGGCGGGCGCCGCCCGAGCGCGCGGATCAAACCCGCTCGGCGACGGTGACGGACTCGATGACCACGCGCTCTTTCGGAGCTCCTGAGCGCGAGCCGACGGCGACGATGACAAAGACGACGTCACCCCCGCTCACCACCGACCCGAACAGCGAGTACTGGGGGGGGAGCCCGACGCCGTCGGGGCCGCTCACGATGAAGAACTGGCTGCCGTTCGTGTCCGGCCCCGCGTTCGCCATCGCGAGCGAGCCGATCCGGTAGCGGCCCGGCTTGGGCAGCTCGTCCGCGAAGCGGTACCCGGGTCCGCCCCGACCGGTGCCCTCGGGGTCGCCTCCCTGGATCACGAACCCCGGGATGATCCGGTGGAACACGACCCCGTCGTAGTAGTGCCAGCGGGCGAGGAACACGAAGTTGTTCACGGTGACCGGCGCGCCGTGTACGTCCAGCTCGGCGACGATCGTGCCCTTCGAGGTCTCGATCGTCGCGCTGTACCGCCGCTCGGGGTCGATGATCATCGGCGGAGGCGCCTCGAACCGCTGGCGCCTGGGGCTGGAGCCGTCGGGGGCCGGGATGTCGGTCACGGCCGCCTCAGCTCTCGTGGATGGTCACGGTGAGGATGCGCTGGACGACCTTCGGCTTTCCCGACGGTGTCGTGCCGCCTTCCGCGTTGATCTTCTCGACGACGGGCATGCCCGAGGTGACGGTGCCGAAGAGCGAGTACTCGTCCCCGGCCTTCAGGTCCCTGTCGAGCATGCTGGCCCCTCCGGGTACGACGACGAAGAACTGGCTCCCGTTCGTGTCCGTGCCGCCCGAGTTGGCCATCGCGACGTCGCCGGTGGCGTATGCCGCCGGGACGTTCTCGTTCGCGAACTCGTAGCCGGGCCCCCCGGTGCCCGTGCCCGTCGGGTCGCCGGTCTGGTCCATGAAGCCCGGGATCACCCGGTGGAAGGTGTTGCAGTCGTAAAAGCCCCGCTCGGCGAGGAAGACGAAGTTGTTGACCGTGCGCGGGGCCGCCTTGGCGTCGAGCGCGATCACGAACGAGCCCGCCGTCGTCTTCACCGTCGCGCTGTACGTCTTCGACGGGTCGATCGTCATCGGCGGTGGAGCCGGCCAGTGCAGGGTGTTCACGCGCGTCGCGGGGCTGGCGGGGCAGTGCGCGGCGACGGCGAGCTTGTTCGCCGCCGTCTGCAGCGCCGCATCCGTCGCGGCCGCCTTCGCCGTCCTCGTCGTGCTCGTCGCGCTGGCGGGCTTCTTGGTCTTCGCCGGTGGCGGGCTGCTCGAGAACGCGCCGGTGGTGAGGAGGACGAGGAGCAGCACCACTGCAGCGCCTAGCGCGACCAACCCGCCGGCACGCAGGCGACGCCGGGTCCGGACCCGGCGGACCTGCGCTGCCCGCTTCTTCCTGCGGGCGGCCTTCTGCCTGGCTCGCTTCTCGGTGGGCACGGGCCGACACGTTATCGGGGCCGCGACAGGTGCGGATAGCGTCTTCGCATGGCGCTGGTCGTCCAGAAATTCGGTGGGACCTCCGTCGGCGACGCCGAGCGCATCCGCGCAGTCGCGGACCACGTGGCGCGCACGAGACGAAGCGGCAAGGACGTCGTGGTGGTCGTGAGCGCGATGGGCAAGACGACCGACGACCTCATTCGCCTCGCCCGGGAGGTGAGCTCCGTCCAGCCGCCTCGCGAGTACGACATGCTCGTCAGCTCGGGCGAGCGCATCTCCACCGCGCTGCTGTGCATGGCGCTCGCCGAGCTGGGTGTCGCGGCGTCCTCCTTCACCGGGAGCCAGGCGGGCATCGTCACGGACACCGACCACACGAACGCGAAGATCGTCGACATCCGTGCCGGAAGGATCATCGAGGCGCTGGAGGCCGGAAAGGTGCCGGTCGTCGCGGGGTTCCAGGGGGTGTCGACGGAGCACGACGTCACGACGCTCGGACGCGGGGCGTCGGACCTGACCGCGGTCGCGCTCGCGGCCGTGCTCGGGGCGGAGGTCTGCGAGATCTACACGGACGTGACGGGCGTCTTCAGCGCCGACCCGCGGATCGTCCCGGACGCGCACAAGCTTTCGCGCGTCAGCTTCGAGGAGATGCTCGAGATCGCCGCCGCGGGGGGCAGGGTGCTGCAGCTGCGATCCGCCGAGTTCGCGCGGAACCACCACGTCCCGCTGCAGGTGCGAAGCAGCTTCACCTGGGAACCCGGCACCTGGATCGTAGAGGAGGACGAGTCGATGGAACAGGCGATCGTCACGGCGGTCGTCCACGACGTCTCGCAGGCGAAGATCACCGTGGCGGGCGTCCCGGACAGGCCGGGCGTCGCCGCGCGCCTGTTCCGCGCGCTGGCGGACCGCGCCGTCAACGTGGACGACATCGTGCAGAACGCGTCGGTCCGCGGCACCACGGACATCTCCTTCACGGTCCCGCGCACCCAGGTCGCGGCCGCAGTCGAAGGCGTCTCGGAGCACATCGGCGAACTGGGCGGGACGGGGGTCACCTCGGACGAGGGGATCGCGAAGCTCTCGGTCATCGGAGCCGGGATGAAGTCGCACCCCGGCGTGACCGCCACGATGTTCGAGACGCTCGCGGCCGAGGGGATCAACATCGACCTGATCTCGACCTCGACGATCCGGATCTCCTGCATCGTGCGCGAGGAAGACGTCGAGCGCGCCGCGCGCGCCTTGCACCGCGCCTTCGAGCTCGCCTGACCTCCCCGCGCTTCGAGGTAGGCTGCGCGGCCGTGGCGCAGGTCGGGGTCTTCGGCGCGACCGGGCAGGTCGGTCAGGTGATGCGGTCGGTGCTCGCCGAGCGAGCCTTTCCCGTCGAGGGGATCCGCTTCTTCGGGTCGGCTCGGTCGGCCGGCACCACCCTCGAGTGGCAAGGGTCGGCCGTCGTGGTGGAGGACGCCGCGACGGCCGACCTCTCGGGGCTCGACCTCGCGCTGTGCTCCACCGGGGCCGCCGCGTCACGCGACCTCGCGCCGCGTCTCGCCGCGGCCGGCGCCGTGGTCGTCGACAACACCTCGGCGTGGCGCATGGACCCCGACGTGCCGCTCGTGGTCGCGGAGGTGAACCCCGGCGCGCTCTCGTCGATCCCGAAGGGGATCGTGGCGAACCCCAATTGCACGACGATGGTGGCCATGCCCGTCCTGAAGCCGCTCCACGACGCGGCCGGTCTCCGGCGGCTCGTGGTGGCGAGCTACCAGGCGGTGTCAGGGGCGGGACGCACCGGGGTGTCGGAGCTGGCCGAGCAGCTGGCCAAGACGGTGGACCGAGCGGCCGAGCTCACCTTCGACGGGGCGGCGCTCGACTTCCCCGAGCCGGTGCGGTTCGCCGCACCGATCGCCCACGACGTCGTGCCGCTCGCCGGCACGATCGTGGACGACGGCTCGCTGGAGACCGACGAGGAGCAGAAGTACCGCAACGAGAGCCGCAAGATCCTCGGGATCCCCGACCTGGCGGTCGCCTGCACGTGCGTGCGGGTGCCCGTCTTCACCGGCCACTCGGCGGCGATCGTCGCCGAATTCGCGCGTGAGCTGTCCCCCGAGGAGGCCACGGAGGTCCTCGCTGCCGCACCCGGCGTCGTCCTCGCGGAGCTTCCCACGCCGCTCCTCGCCGCCGGCCGGGACCCCACCTACGTGGGACGTGTCCGCCGCGCCGACGGCGGAGGCCTCGCGCTGTTCGTCGTCGGCGACAATCTCCGCAAGGGCGCCGCGTTGAACGCGGTGCAGATCGCCGAACTGCTCGTCGCGGCAGGCTGGTCGAGACGCTGAGCAGCCTTCCGGGCCGGGGCTCCAAGGAGCGGTCCGTGAGACGACGCCGTCGACCGCAGAGGCCCGGCTCCGATCGTCCGGTTCGCTTCCCGGAGATCTGCCTTCACTTTCAGGGAGCTTTCCCCAATTTCTCAGCTGATTCCAAGGGTCGGCCGGCATAGTGGTTGGGGACGAAGCCCTGCCGAGGGGTTCGTGCGCGCCGTCGCGCGATCGGACTCGGAGGCACTCCACGACGAGAGGAGACGGTCTGTGAGGATCCTGGTTCTTGGTGGCGACGGGTACCTGGGGTGGCCGGTCGCGCTGCACCTGTCCGGCCGCGGGCACGAGGTGGGCGTCGTGGACAACTTCGCCCGCCGCCAGTACGACTTCGAGATGGGCGTGGACAGCCTGGTGCCGATCAAGCACCTTCAGCACCGGGTCCGGGTCTGGGAGGAGGTCTCGGGCCTTCGGATCACCATCTACGTCGGCGACCTCACGAACGCGCCGTTCGTCCACAGGACCCTCGAGGAGTTCGCACCCGACGCCATCGTGCACTTCGCGGAGCAGCGTTCTGCGCCCTACTCGATGATCGACCAGCAGCACGCCGTGTACACGCAGGTGAACAACGTGGTGGGGACGCTGAACCTCCTCTACGCGATCGCGGACGTGAACCCGGAGATCCACCTCGTCAAGCTCGGCACCATGGGCGAGTACGGTACGCCGAACATCGACATCGAAGAGGGCTTCATCGAGATCACGCACCGCGGGCGGACCGATGTCCTGCCATATCCGAAGCAGCCTGGCTCCTTCTACCACCTCTCCAAGGTGCACGACAGCCACAACATCATGTTCGCCTGCCGGATCTGGGGCCTCCGCTCGACCGACCTGAACCAGGGCATCGTCTACGGCCAGGAGACGCCCGAGACCGTCCTGCACCCGGATCTCGCCACGCGCTTCGACTACGACGGCGTGTTCGGCACCGTGCTGAACCGCTTCTGCGTCCAAGCCGTCGCCGGCCACCCTCTCACCGTCTACGGCACCGGTGGCCAGACCCGCGGGATGCTCGACATCCGCGACACGCTCGCGTGCGTCGAGCTCGCCTGCCTGCACCCGGCCGAGCCGGGCGAGTACCGGGTCTTCAACCAGTTCACCGAGTCGTTCTCCGTCCAGCAGCTCGCCGAGATGGTCGTCGACGCCTACTCGGGGACCGCCGAGATCGTCCATCTCGACAATCCGAGGGTGGAGGAGCACGAGCACTACTACCGGGCCGCGCACACGAAGCTGCTCGACCTCGGCCTCGTGCCGCACCTGCTGAATTCCCGTACGCTCACTTCGCTCCTGTCTGTCGTCGAGCGCCACCGCGACCGAGTCCAGCTCGAGGCGATCGAGCCGACCGTTGCGTGGCGCAGCACGGCGAGCGTCCTGCGTACCTCGGGCGCCGTCCGCAGCGAGAGCTGGGCGGAGGCCGAGACCTCCGACGCCTGAGCGGGGCTCCCGTCGACGGACGGCGGAGGCCGCCGGCGGGCCCGCTGCCCAGTGCGGAGCCTCGAGGACGCGGCGGTAGCGTCACGCGCCGGTGCCTCCCATCGATCGTCGCAGACACGGGCGCCGTTCCGCACGCTTGAGCCCGCTCGCCGTCGGCGGCGGGATCCTCGCCGTGCTGGTCGGCGCGTTGGTCGTGGGCGGCCTTCTGAGGATCCGCACCCAGTCCGTGGGCTACGAGCGGGCGGTCGACCGGTCCTACGCCGCGCAGGCTCGGCTCTTCGTCGAGGAGTCGAACCGCCAGGGCGAGGAGCTCCGCACGCTGCTCGCCGGCGCGCCGCACGACGATCGCACGGCGCTCGAGGAGTCGCTCGACACACTCGTCCGCTCCACCTCGTCGCTCGCGATCGAGGCGGCCACAGCTGCGTCACCCGCCCCCTCGGGGGATGCGGGCGCCGACGTGGCCGCAGCGATGGCCGAACGGGCAACGGCGGCGCGCGATCTCAGGACCGCGGTTGACCGGCTTCTCGGGATGGCGCCCCTCCCCGTCGTGGGTGCCCCCGGACCGTCCGCGACCGCGTGGACCCCGCCGCCGCTCTCCGCCGCGGGGGCGGCGGCTGTGCTCGAGAAGGTCGGGACGCTCCTCGAGCGCAGCGACCGGGAGTACGCGGCCGGCCGTCGCGCGCTTCGGCGCGCGCCCGGCGGCGCGCGCCTTCCTTTCTCCGCGTGGACTCACTGGACCAAGGTCTGGACGCCGAGTGGCGCGCGCGCGCTGGTCGGCGCCCTCACGAGCTCTCCCACGCTGGCGGCCGTCCACAAGGTGGAGCTCGTCGTGCACGCGCTGGCGTTCACACCCGCCCCGGTGCCGGCATCCGGCTCCGGGGCGGGCCACGGCAGCACGACGCTGCTCCCGCCGACCGGCCGTGTCCGGATCGCCGCCGTCGTCGCGAACGACGGCAACGTCCCAGAGCGCGGGATCGTCGTACGTGCCTCGGTCGCCCGCACGGGCGGGACCGCTCGCCCGGGGAAGTCGCGCCGGGTCGCGCTCACAGCCGACCGCTCTGCTTCTGTGACACTGCCCCCGATCTCGGTCGTCCCGGGC
>JAJYYT010000069.1 GCA_021800645.1 Actinomycetes bacterium | reverse complement strand
AGCGGCCGGCACCGGCCGGCTGCTGGGTGCCTCGGTGGTCGCCGAGGGCGCGGGCGACGTGATCCGGACGGCAGTCCTCGCCATCCGCCACGGCATCACCACCGCCGAGCTGGCCGGGACCTTCCACCCCTACCTGACCATGGCCGAGGGCCTCAAGCTCGCGGCCCAGACCTTCACTCGTGACGTGGAGAAGCTCTCGTGCTGCGCAGCGTAGAGGGGAGCCGACCCGCCCGCTGCGCCCGGGGCGGCTGGCGGATCGCGCCGTGTGCACTCCGCACGAAGCCCTCGTCGCCACAGCTGCAGACCTCTCCTCCCAGGTCGAGGGCGTGCGGACCGGCGCAGCTCGAGGCGCTCGAGCCTGACGGCGGGACCGACGCGTCTCTGCAGAAGGTCGTCTTCGCCGGCGAGCGGGGACACGACCCGAGCGCTGGCACGGGAACCTGCTCGTTCGAAGCACTCCGCAGCGGCGAGACCGTCGACGTGCGCTCTGCTCGCAGGCAGAAGGCGGCTCGTCGGCCATGTCCGTGACAGCGCCCCAGTGGCTGCTGTCGTGCACATCGGGAGCCTTGCGACCACGCTGCTCGGTGGCCGTCGGGTGACGACGTCGGCCCTGACGTCCGCCACGCTGGGGCGCCTCGTCGGCTTGTCGGTGGCCTACACTACGGACCCGTAGGAGGTGGTCGTCGGTGCCGAGACGGCTGGTCGCGGGGCGCAGGGTTGGCGACCTCGAGAGCGAGGTCCTCGAGGTGCTGTGGTCGGCTTCCGGCTGGCTCTCCGGACGCGAGGTTTGGGAGCGGCTCGGAGACGGCACTGACGGCACCAGGGCGTACACGACGGTGATGACCGTGCTCGGCCGCCTCGTCGACAAGTCCCTCGTCGAGCGCGTCGAGGAGGGAAAGGGCCATCTGTATCGCGCGGCGGGCGACCCCGACGAGCTGACCGCCCAAGCGATCCGCTCCCTGCTCTCGGCGACCGCGCACCCCCGTGTGGCCCTCGCGCACTTCGTCGACGACCTCGACGACCCAGAGCTCGTCGCGGAGCTCGCTTCGGCACTCAAGCGGGCGCGCCGACGGTGAGCGCCGTAGCCGCCGGGCTCGGTTTCTTCGCCGTCCTCGCCGTGCTCTCGCTGCTCGCGGGGCGCCACGGCAGGATCTCGCCTCGGGTTGCGGCGGGTGCGCACCTGGTCGGCCTGCTCGGCTGGGCCCTTGTGCCAGCAGTGTGGCTGACGTGTCTCGGCAGCGCGCTCGGGTCGTGGCTCGGGGGGATCCAGACGTCGGGCGGGGGCTGCCTTCTCGGGCTCGACCGCAGCCAGTGGCAGCTCCTCGGCGAGGTGCCCGGGGCGTTCGTGGCTGGCGCGCTCGTCGTCCAGGGGCTCCGCCAGGCCGCTGCCGCCAGGCGTGCCGAGATGCGCGGGATCGTTCTTTCGCGGTCCGTCCGGCGTCCGACGAGCGCGGGCGTGGTGTGGGTGGTGCCCTCGGTGCACCCGGCGGCGTTCTCCTCGGGCCTGTGGCGCTGCCGGGCGGTGGTGACCTCGGGCATGCTCGCTCCCTTGGGGAGCGCTGAGCGCCAGGCGGTGTGTGAGCACGAGGCGGCCCACGTGCGCCTCGGGCACCCCCGGCTGCTCACCATCGGCGGGGCGATCGCCGCGGCCTACGGACGCTTCCCACCGGTGCGCCGGGCTTGGGAGGGGCTCCGCCGCGAGCTCGAGGCAGCCGCCGACGACGAGGCGGCGCGTGTCGTGGGGACCGAGTCCGTCCTGTCCGCGCTCATTCAGGCGGCCGTGCTCGTGAGCCACAAGACCCCGCCGATGGCACCAGGGTTCATGGGCGCCGAGCATCTGCGTTGGCGGATCAGCCGCCTCGAGCATCCCGGCTCGGCCGAGCCGTGGCCGACGGCGGTCGTCGCCATGGCCGCAGCCGCCAGTGCCAGCGCGATGGCGCTCGTCGCCTGCGTGCTCGCGGGCGCCCCGGCGAGCCTCGCGGGAGTGTTCGCCTGCCTCGTCGTCGTCGCCGCCATCGGTCTTCGCCCCACGTGGGCGTGGGGACGCCACCGCGGGCCAGGCCGAGCTTCCTGCACGCCAGCGGTGCCAGGCACGGTTGCCGAGGTACCTCCTGCGGGCTGAAGCCGGCAAGCCCTCGGCAAGCCCAACCTTCCTCACACTGAGCGGCGCGGCATGGCGGCGTGGCGTTCGTCGCGAGCCTGCTGGCGAGCTTTCTGTGCTGCACTCCGATCGTCCCCTCACTGCTCGCGTTCGTCGGGATCTCGGGGATGGGCCTGTACACGACGACGGGCACCTTGCAGCACGTCTTCGCCGTCCGCCAGAGCGAGTTCCTCGCAGCGAGCCTCGTGCTCCTCGCCGCCATGTGCTGGTGGGGGCTCCGCAAGCTGGCCCGCTCGCAGTGCTTCGCGGCGTACCCGGGCGCTGAAGAAGTCCGAGCCCGAGGATCCAGGGCCAGACAAGGAGCCCTTTGATGAGCAGGGCGTCGACGCGCCGGCGACCGCTGCGACCGACCGGTGCCGCCGGGAGTCGGGCAGCGGCGCAGCGGCGGCGCAGCCGGCTCCTCCCCGCCAGCGGTGTGACCTTGGTCGCTGCGCTGGTCGGGCTGGTCATCGGATCGCACGTGGTGAACGGCCGCTCGCCATCTCCTGGCGCGCCTTCGTTCTCGCCGCCGGTCTCGGTGCCTACGCGGTCGCGGGGACCGGGGGTGGGGAGGCGAGCGCCAAGGTCCCGCGCGCGGTGCCGGAGCGCCAGGTCACGACCGCGTCCCTGTCCGCGCTGGCGTTCCTGTCCGCGTCGGCGTCCGTGTCCGCGTCGGAGGCACCGGCGCCCAACGGCACCTTCGCCACTCCTGCGGGGACGGTCGCGACGATCGCGTCCCTTCGCAACAAGCCCACCATGGTGTGGTTCGTGGCGGGAGGGTGCGCGAGTTGCGCGGCGAGCATCCAGGCGGTCGCCTCGCATCTTCACCAGCTGACCCGTGCCCGGCTTCGGGTGGTCACCTTGGGCCTCTACGGCGACTTCAGCGTGCGGGCTGCGAGCTCCTAGACGAGTAAGTCCAAGGGGTGGTCGCAGAGCGACGGTCCACCACTGACGCGGCGAAGGCGTCCAGGATTGGCGTTGCAAACCGACGATCGACCTTGGAGGTCACCGTGGACGCCGACCTGGACACCCTCGCCACCGCAGTGTACGTGAAGATCGACGACGCACTGAAGATGTGTCCTGAGCTGCGACGACCTCGGCCCGAGATCGGCCTGTGCCCGAAGCTCTCCGACGCCGAGCTGCTCACGCTGTGCGTCATCCAGGCACTCCTCGGCTTCAGCTCGGAGACCCGGTTCCTCGGCCACGCCTCGGAGCACCTGCGCCACCTGTTCCCCTACGTGCCCGGCCAGTCCGGCTACAACAAGCGGCTCCGACGCGCCGCACCCCAACTGCGTGCGGTCATCCGCCTGCTCTCGATCCAGACCGAGAGCTGGTTCGACGACACCTGGCTCGTCGACTCGACGCCGGTCGAGTGCGGCCGGTCCAGAGAGACCGCCAAGCGCTCCGACCTCGTCGGGTTCGCCGGGTATGGCTACTGCGCCAGCCATTCGCGCTACTTCTGGGGCCTTCGTCTCCATCTCGTCTGCACCCCGGCCGGTCTGCCCGTCGCCTTCGCCTTGGCCAACCCCAAAGACGACGAGCGCGAGGTGCTGCGTGACCTCTTGGAGGCAGAGCCCGACCTGCTCGGGCAGCGCCCGGGCCAGGTCATCGTGGCCGACAAGGGCTACCGCAGCGCCGAGCTCGAGGCGTTTTTGACCGCGCACCGCGCGACGCTCATCCGCCCGACGATGGCCGGTGAGGCGCCCCGCCCGGGTGGCCGCTACTTGAAGCCGTTGCGTCAGATCATCGAGTCGGTGAACGACACCTTGAAGGGCCAGCTCGACTTGGAGCGCCACGGGGGACGCACCTGGGGAGGTGTCGTCACCCGCGTCCTCCAGCGCCTCTTGGCCCTGACGGCTGCGATCTGGCACAACGGCCAGCTTGGTCGGCACCCGGTCCGTTCGCTCCTTGCCTACGACCACTGATGACCCCTTGGAATTGATCATCTAGCGCTTGCGGTAGCTCTCGCCATCGATCACGACCTCGTAGGCGGCACTCTGGATGCGGCCGACAGCTGACTGGGCGAGCAACGGGTCGGCCGTCTGGGTGGATGGTTCGCACCCGTCGACCAGCCCCGATACGGGCCTCCTGGTGCGCGATGCCACGGAAAGCCAGCGCAGCGTTCAGCGGGTGCACGTCGAGGGGAACAACGATCGGTTCCAGCGAGCACCGACGCCTCTCCTCAGTCGGGCACTCCTCGCCACCTGCGCCGTTGTCTTTCCCTTGCATTTCCACGACGCGGACCCATGGTCATGGCACACCGCCCGGCCGCGGACAAGAATTCGCACCCTTGCCCATGACCGAGACCTCCTCGGGTACTCCAGTACTACCGAGTGGGACTGGCCCCGGGTGTCCGGCCTACGAAGGGAGGTTCGGACCCGGACCTCGGATCGACTCGGATCCCGACCTCGGATCGACGAGGTGTCAGCTCATCGGGCCGCCGGCTCGCAGTCGAGCGCAAGCTCGCGCCGTAACCAGGCGGCCTCCGGGCCGGGGAGCGGCTCGTGGCGGGCCCGGGCACTTTGGTGCTCGAACATGCGCACGTACCTCTCGAGCCGCTCACGATGCTCGGGGCGACCGGCGGCCTCGCGCGGGCTGAGCCCGTCGAGGAACGGGGACGGGTCCTCCATCCAGCGCCGGCAGACGAGCGCCTGCAGTCGCGCGTCGGCTTCGTCGAAGGGCTCATCGGCTTCGCCGCGCGGCTCGGCGCGCCGTCGACGAGAAGCCGTCTCGGCGCGCCCGCCGGCCGATCCACCGCCGAGCTGGTTGCGAGCCTCCTCGAAGGAGCAAACCTGGCGGCCCACGTGGACGGCGAGAGGGCCGAGGGTGCGCTCGACGAGCGCGACCGCGGCGTCCAGGCGCTGCTCGGAGAGGCACGCGAGCTCGAGCAGCGTTCCCCGTACGGTGAGGGTGCCGAAGGAGGTCGTCTCGCCGCCTTGGAGCTCCCCTCGCTCGTCGTGGACCAGGGGCGTCGTCTCGATGACGACCGCACCCGGAGGCAGCGCCGGGCGGCGCGCCAGGAGGTCGCGGCGCAGCGCGAGCCAGTCGAACACGCGTTCGTGCCCGTCGCGCCCGTCGCGCCCTGCCGGGCGCAACGCGACCTCCGAGGTAGCACACAGCGCACGCAGCGCCGCGTCCCGGTCAGCGAGCCGCCAGGTCGCTTGCGCGAACACGAGCGGATCGCCTTCGAGCGTGCAGAGGGTCCGCTCTGCCAGGCGGCTCGGCGGCATGAAGCAGACCATCTCGCGCGCGCCCGCGCAGAGCGCGGCTGCAAGGCCGGCCGCGTCGGTGTCGAGGCCGTGTTCGTGCGCGATCCGTCGCAGCTCCTCGAGGATCTCGTCTTCTTCGTGGGGCTCGTAGAAGGCCGCGCCGCCCCACAGCGCAGGCACCGGCCCTCCCCGCTCCACCCTGCAGATCAGGACCGTCCAGCGAACGGCGTCGAGCGAGACGTTCGGGCTGTCCACGCGCACGCGAGTGCCGCTCAAGACGTCCTCCAGCTCGATCCAGGCGCCCGGCTCGGAGGCGAGCACCCGGTGCACGCCGAGCTGGCTTCCGGCGATCCGCCCGGCCAGCCACCGCTCCCGTGGTGGCAGCTCGGGCAGCTCTGCGTACAGGCGAGCCGGCGTGGCCCCGCAGGCGAGCCGGCGGTCCAGGAGCACCCAGCCGAGCGACGCCGCCATGTCGTCCTCGTCGGCCGGGCGCTCCACGGTGCCGACCCCGCGCCCTTTCAGGTGGTCCGCGAACGCCTCGTGGAGCTCCTCTTTGAAGCGGTCGAACGCCCAGCGTTGCATGCGCTCCCACATCGCCTCGCACTCGCGCCGGTCGCTTGCGGCGACGTCGCGCGCGACGAGGCAGCATCGCTTGAACTTCCTCCCACTGCCGCACGGGCACGGGTCGTTGCGCCGGGCATCACGTCGAACAACATCACGTCGAACATCGGCCACGCTGCGAGCATGCCATCGCCCGCCGGACAGGTGGTGGATGGTGCGCGCGCCCGGTGATCGGCCGTCCGGCGTGGGCGCGCTGCCTGGACTGCGCGCGGGTGTCCTGGGGAAGGCGGGTTCGACGAAGATCCCCTCCTCCATGACCTTTCCTGTACCGTCGGAAACGGGAAACGACCGTCCAGGGTCGCGGAAGAGGTCGCGTTCGCGCTCAGGGTCGCGGGCTCGGCGCGGGCCACCGGGCTCGGCAGCTCGCTCGAAAGGAGGCCAATGCCGAGCAGCTCGTACTCCGTCAACACCAGCTGGTACCTCGAACTGAACCACCTCGCGCGCGAGAGCAGCTGGGCCCACGGGATCATGAGCACCTACTCCCACCTCCTCGGCGTCGGGCTCCTCGCGGTCGTCCTGCTCGGGGCGTGGTGGCGCTCGAGGCGGTCGCCGGCGCCGGCGCGTGCGGTCGCCGGAGTGCTCTGGGCAGCGGGCGGAACGGTGCTGGCGTGGATCGTCGCCCACTACGTCCTCAAGCCACTCGTGGCCGAGCGGCGCCCCTACCTGGCACTACGCCGCCACGTGGAGGTACTGCTCACCCGGACCCACGGCTACAGCTTCCCAAGCGGCCACGCCACGGTCGCCGGCGCGGTGATCGTCGCCCTGCTCCTGGCGCGTAGGCCGGTGGCGTCGGCGCTCGCCACCGTGCTCGGCCTTCTCCTGTGCTTCGGGAGGGTCTACACCGGCATGCACTACCCATTCGACGTCGTCGCTGGCCTTCTCATCGGTGGCTCGGTCGTGGCGGTCACCTGGCCGGTCGCCACGCCGGTGCTGCGCATCGTGGACACCCTGCTCCTCCATACGCCTCTCTCCCCCCTCGTCAGAGCCCGAGCTCGCCCGTCCGGCTCGGAGCCGAGCGCTCTGCCGGCCTTCGGCTCCGCCGGCACGAGCCATGGTGAAGCGCCGCTCCTGGAGGCAGCCCAGAGCACCGGTGCCGAGGGGGAGGGCACCGACGCTCCCACGGAGCCGCCCCGAGGTGCATGACGCCGCGTCCCTCGGCTCGCGTCGTCGTGTGACGAGGGGACAACGGAGGCCTTCCTCCCCAGCGTGGACGAACATTCACCCCCATCCAAAGAGCACCGACCATTTGACGTGGTGGGGACCGCGGTCCGGGCAGCCAACGCGAACCCGGGGCGGACGATGGGCAGCTTCATCGACGAGTGCCTGGGAGCGGCCCCAAAGGAGGTCCGCGGCCGCTACCGGCTGTGGCTGCGGGTCGACCCGGCCGGCCCCAAAGAAGAGGTGGCCGAAGCGGCCGGGCGCCACGACTGCGTCTTCACCGTCACCGCCGAGAAGACCACGAGGGCGAAGGCGCCGATCGTCCGCCTGGCAGGCGATGCGGCCACGATCTGGCTGCCAGAGAGGAGCTGTGTCCGAGGTCATCTTCCGAGCACGTTGCAGCTCAGCTTGCCCAGCGTCGGTGACGTCGTCCGGCTCGGCGTCGGCGTCTGGGCAGTCATCGAAGATCCCGGTCCGCAGCGCTGAGGCCGCGCCCGACGGGCCTCAGCGCACCTTGCGCCAGCGAAGCTCGACGGGACCGGCCGCGAGGTCGACACGCAGCGAGGCGGGTAGCGAGACCGAGATGCTCCGGTTGGGCACCAGGCGAGGGCAACGCACCGCGCGGAGCACCCGGTCTGTCTGGACGAGCTCGATGACCCCTGGGCCGAGGAAACGGCGGACCCGGGTGAGCAGCCGGCCACGCGTAGAGCGCTCCACCGTGCTGGTCAGTCGGGAGGGATGCGTCCACACGAACGGATCGGAAGCCACGAGCTCGACGCCGCGCGTGGGCCATTCGCCCTGTGTGAGGTACTGCACGATCGAGCGGGCAGCCTGCCGCCCCCCGAGCGCGCAGATATCGGCAGGCTCGGCTGCATGGACGAGGTTGCCCGCGGCGAAGAGGCCCGGGTGCCCGGTGCGGAGCCCCTGGTCGACCTGTGGATGGGGCCCGACCATGGAGACCGGCCTGGTGCGGGCCAGCTCGTAGTCCGGCACCCAGGAGCCGGTGAACACGACCGTGTCGCAGGGAACGGACCACCGGGCGTGCGTCCGGCGGTCCTCGAGCTCCACGGCACGGACACGGTCGGAACCCGAAATGGCCACGACGTCGGTCTCGACGAGGAGCGGAATCCGGCGGCGCCCGCAGGCGAGCGCCCGCAACAGTGCGTAGGACTGGGACGCGGGCTGATCCGTGACCATGGCGGCGACGGCGACGCCATGGCCGAGGAGCGTGTGCACGGCGGAGAAGCTCACGTGCTCCGCACCCACCACGACCGCGCGCTCGCCTATGGGGAGATGGAAGAGGTCGGCCAGCTGCTGGAGCGTCCCAGTGGTGAGCACGCCAGCAGGACGATCGCCGGGGACGAGGCGCGCGCTGCGGGGGCGCTCCCGACAGCCGGTCGCGAGCAGCACGGCCTCGGCCGCCCACTGCACCACCCCAGAGGGGCTGGTGGTGACGAGGTGGCCCTCGGCGGACCAGTCCGTGGCCATCGTGGTCAGGTGGATCTCCACGCCGGCCTGCTCGGCGAGGGCCGCGTAGCGGGCGGCATAGGAAGGACCCGAAAGGACGCGGTGCAGGTCGCGCAGCCCGTAACCGGTGTGGCGCGAGTGGCGGGGGATGCCTCCGAGCGAGCGCTCGCGTTCGATCAGCGCCACATGCACGCCAGCGCTCCGCAACATGAGCGACGCGGCAAGGCCCGTAGGCCCGCC
>JAJYYT010000068.1 GCA_021800645.1 Actinomycetes bacterium | reverse complement strand
TGCCGCTCTCGGATCCGCCGTTCCACCAGATGCCGTTCCCCGAAGGGCCCTTGCCCGCGAGGAAGTTGCACACGGTCAAATTCTGCACGGTGACTGTGTCAGCCCGGAACACGACGATTCCGTTCGTCCCGTAGTTGCCGCCGCTCGGGTCCGGCGGCCCATCGACTTGCGCTGTCGGGGACGGGTCGCAGGCGGGAGAACCCACCTTCGTCCCGTCGACGATCACCGACGAGCGGTTCATGCCTCTGATCGTCAGCCGGGGGGTCGTCACGAGGACCGCGCCGAAGTCGCCGAGTGCTGCTTGCTCCGGGGTCGGCGGGTGGGCAAGGTCGTCGGCTGTGTGATAGTCCCCCGGCCCGATGAGGACGGTGTCACCAGGCTTTGCGACGTCCACCGCTGCTTGGATGCTGGTGTACTGCCCGCGGCGGCCGTCAAAGGTGCCCACGAGCAGCACCCGACCGTGGCGCGCGGCTACGGGCGCGGCCTGACGCGCGGCCTGGTCGGATGCTGCTGCGGCACGGTTGATCCCGCCGAAGGCGCCCCGGGGGAGAGCTCCGCCAGCCGTCCCGGCGAGCAGGCCTGCGACGAGCACGCCCGCAGCCCCCAACGCTCGCAGGCCGCCCCTTCGATGCCGACGTGGATCCCGGCGTACGCTCATCGCTTCTCCGACGTCCCCCGCTTGCAGGTCGGTCACTTGGACGCAGGCACCGTAACAGCCTGGACGAAAGGCTGTTGGACGCCGCGCCCGGCGACAGGCTGGACGTTGCGAAGCCGACGTACTACACCCGGAGAATGACCATCTACGACCGGCCGTTCGGCCGCTACTTCGAGGACTTCGTCGTCGGGGACGTCTACCGGCACTGGCCCGGCAAGACGATCACCGAGTCCGACGACCACCTCTTCTGCATGCTGACGATGAACCATCACCCGCTCCACACGAACGCGTGGTTCGCGGAGCACGAGACCGTTCACGGGCGCAACGTCGTCGTCGGAAACCTCGTCTACTCGCTCGCGCTCGGCATGAGCGTCCCTGACGTGAGCGGCTCTGCGATCGCGAACCTGGAGGTCGAGTCGCTCGTCCACCGGAACCCGACGTTCCACGGCGACACGATCTACGCGGAGACGAGGGTGGTCGACGCGGTGGAGTCGAAGTCGAAGCACGACCGAGGGGTCGTGACCGTGGAGACCAAGGCGTTCAACCAGCACGGTGAGGAGGTGTGCGCCTTCCGACGCAAGGTCATGGTCTGGAAGCGCGCGGCGGCCCCGGAGCGGCGGCGCCCGTATGCCGACGACGTCTGGAGCTGAGCCGGCCGGACCCGCCCGGACCGCCGGCCCCCGGACCGCCGGCCCCCGGACCGCCGGCCCCCGGACCGCCGGCCCCGCCCTCGGTTCGCCGCCCGAACCGACCGCGCGCGAGCTCGCCACGGTGCGCCGTCTGGTGCTGCGGTCGTCGACGAGCCTGTGGAGAGACCTTCCGTGGCGCTCGACGCGAGACCCCTGGTCCGTGCTCGTGAGCGAGGTGATGCTCCAGCAGACGCAGGCTTCCCGGGTCGTCGAGCCGTTCACCCGGTTCGTCGCGCGCTTTCCGACGGTCGCCGAGTGCGCCGTGGCGAGCGTGGGGGAAGTGGTCCGTGCGTGGGCGGGGCTTGGGTACAACCGCAGGGCGCTCAACCTCCACAGGGCGGCTGTGCTCGTCGTCGACCGTCACGCGGGGCGGGTGCCCGATCAGCTCGATGACCTGCTCCGGCTTCCTGGCGTCGGCCCCTACACGGCAAGAGCCGTTCTCGCCCTCGCGTACGGGCGTCGGATCGGCGTGGTCGACACCAACGTGTCCAGGGTGTTGTCACGAGCCGTCGTCGGTCACAAGCTCGAGCCCCAAGATGCGCAGCGCCTCGCGGACCGTCTTGTTCCGGCACGGAACCCCTGGTTGTTCACCCAGGCGCTCTTCGACCTCGGGGCACGCTGCTGCACGGCGCACGCTCCCCGCTGCGGAAGCTGCCCGCTCGCTTCGCGGTGCCGGTGGGCAGAGGCGGAGGCCGCCGAACCGGCGAACAGCGCCTGCAAGGGCACAGCGTCCGGCGATCCGGCGCGCGCCGTCCGTCGACAGCCCCCATTCGCAGGCTCCGACCGCGAGGGACGCGGGAGGCTCGTCGGGGTCCTGCGCAGCTCCTCGATCGCCCCGGACCGGCTGGCGGCCGCCGCAGGATGGCCCGGTGACGAGGCCCGTGCGCGTCGCATCGCTGAGGACCTCGTCTCCGAGGGGCTCGCGTGCTGGCGCGGGGGGGAGCTCGCCCTCAGATGATGAGATGAGCCGGCGCGGCATGGAGCGGGCACCGAGACCGGGTTACGGTGTCTCGATGCGCGTCAGCTTCTTCGGAGTGCGAGGTTCGTGCCCGTGCGCCGGGGCGGACTATTGCGGCGTCGGCGGGAACACCTCGTGCGTTCTCGTGTCGGTCGACGGCGAGCCACCTCTCGTCCTCGACCTCGGCACGGGCCTCCGAGCCCTCGGGGAGACTCTCCAGGCGGCGGGCCAGCACGATCGGCCGCTCCGGGTCAACGCGCTGGTCACCCATCTGCACTTCGACCACATCCTCGGACTGCCGTTCTTCGCGCCGCTGCACGAGCCCGGCGCCCATCTCACCTTGTACGGCCCGAGCCAGCAGGGTGAGCTTCTCCGCACAGCGCTCGAGCGGGCCGTCGAGCCGCCTTTCTTCCCGGTAAAGATGGTGGAGTTCGGAGGGGAGCTCGACGTACGAGAGCTTTCGGCTGAGGCTGGCGCGCAGGACGGAGCACGGCTCGGGCTCGGCCGGATCAGCGTCTCGGCGAGAACCGTCCCGCACCCGGGCAACACGCTCGGGTTCCGGATCGAAGCCGAGGGGCGCGTCCTCGTGTACGTTCCCGACCACCAGGCACCCGCTGATCGTTCGACGGTGCCCGACGCCCTCCGATCACTGTGCCAAGGCGCCGACCTCTTGCTCCACGACGCGCAGTACTCCGACGAGGAGTTCGAGACGAAGCCCGATTGGGGACATTCGACCGTGGGCTACGCGGTCAAGGTGGCAGCGGAGTGCGGAGTGAAGCGCCTCTACCTCTTCCATCACGACCCTTCCCATTCCGACAGCGACGTCGCCGAGCTCGCCAGTGTGGCGCGGCGCCACCCCGATGCTGGGCGACTTGGGGAGATCGCCGTCGCCCAGGAGGGGGCGACCCTCGAAGTGTGACCGGGCCGCGCAAGGCGGGGCTACTGTGCGTCGGTGCCGACGCTCCTGCAGTCAAGGATCGGGGACGTCCTCGTCGTGGTCCCCGAGGCGCACGGCGACGAGCGGGGTCGCTTCGTGGAGACCTATCGGCGACAGTGGTTTCCGCTCGGGCGCGAGATGGTGCAGGCCAACCGCTCCGAGAAGCAGGCCGGGGCTGTCGTCGGGCTCCACTATCACCTCCATCAAGCGGACTACTGGTACGTGCTGCGCGGCCGCGCACGCGTGGTGCTCCATGACCTCAGGGAGGGCTCGCCGACCGACGGGGTGACCGAGACGATCGAGCTCGACGGCCACGAGGATCGCGGGCTCTTCATCCCGCCGGGAGTGGCGCACGGGTTCGCAGCGCTGACCGACGTCCTCTTGTGGTACCTCGTCGACGGCTACTACAACCCTGCGGACGAGCTGGGGCTGGCCTGGGACGATCCAGCTGTGGGCGCCGACTGGGCAGTGGAGGAGCCGGTGCTCTCAGCACGCGACAGGGCCAACCCGCGCCGAGCCGGCATCTTGCCGGCATTGCGTCCGCGCCTCGGCCTGCGGACCTGAGCTTCGCTTGCAGGTCCACGGGGGCGGGCTCGGCGAGCCGCTCTGGGCCCCGGAAGGCCGGTGGGGAGATGCCGTCGGGTGCTCGGGTGCGCAGACGCCGCCTGGAAGGAGAGCGCCTGTCGGGTCGAAGACGGGCTACCTCGAGCCCAGGAGCGACAGGATCCCCGTCCTCAGCGTCTGCCGGGCTGCGCGCGCCGACTGCCCGTTGCGCCGCAGGTGGTCCCATGCATCGGCGCTCGCGAGCACGTCGATTCCGGCGAGCACCGCCGAACGAGTCGGTGCGTCCATGGCCTTGAGCTCGGGTGCGAAGACCTTCCCGATCCGGTCCTTCTCCCACTTCTCCGTCGCCAGGCGGTACGAGCGGATCCTGTCGGAGGAGGGTTCCATCAGCCGGACCGAGCGATGAAAGGAGAGCAGGGAGTCGAGCATGCTTGCCCGGCTCTCGACGTACGCGTCGACTCGCTTGTCGAGCGCGAGCGAGACGTCGATGCTCTTGGTGGTCTCGCGAACCCAATCGTAGGTTCGCTCGGCTGCGTCGGCGTACAGACCCTCGACGTCAGCGAAGTGCTGATAGACGGACCTCACGGATACACCTGCCCGGTCGGCGATGCGCTGGGCCGTCGGAGCGATGTCGCCCCGAGCGACGAGGTCCAAGAGCGCGCTGATGATCGCGTCGCGCGTCCTCAGGCCTCGTGCGCGCCTTCCGTCGATCTTGTCAATCTCGCTGGCCACTGCGGCTCTCTTTCCTCGGTCTCCGGCAGGCTCGCCGGTGCAGTTCCACTGAAATGAGAGGTTACAGGGAACTGGCGCGCAATTCTTCCCGTAAGGGGATCTTCCCGTAAGGGGATCTTCCCGTAAGGGGATCTTCCCGTAAGGGGAGCGCGGCCCTCCCATTGCCCAAACGCGTCGGAACCACACTCCACACCGGTCGCTCCGATCCTGTTATATGGAGGACGTGGAGGTAGCGGTCACGCTTGCCGCCGGCATCGGAGTCGTGGTGATCCTCGTTGCGGTCGTTCGGAGGCGCAGGATCAGTGAGGCCGAGTCGATCGACGACTATCGCCAGACGCTCGACGTGCTGGGCCACCTGGGCGGTGGCGAGCGCAGCGGTGTCAGGCTGGTGCCGCCCCCCGAACCTGGTGCTGCCCGAACGCCTGGCTCCGCCGGCAGGGTCGGGGTCCCCGGCACCGCTTCCTTCGACGACCGGGCTGGCCAATCCTCTGCAGCGGCCGGGGGAGCCCGGGAGCCCGGGGCAGCCGGGGGAGCCGGGCGAGCCGGGGGAGCCCGGGAGCCCGGGGGAGTCGGGCGGGCCGGGGGAGAGGTGCTCGCGAGCTTCGACGATCTCGGCAAAGACGCGTCCCGCCAGCCGCTCGCCTCATCCGGCTCGGCGAGCGTGCACCCTGATCGCTCCCTCAACGCCATGCAGCGTCCCGCCCGCCGCCTGGGTGGGCTGGTCGCGGCGCTCGCCGTGCTCGTCGCCGCAGGGGCTGGCGCCGCGTACGTCGTCGTGCGCTCCCATCACGTGGCGCATCCACCGCGGCGGTCGGCCGGCACCCATGCCCACGTCCGCACCCCCCCGACCACCACGCTCCCAGCGAAGTACACGGCGGTCGCCTCGACGAGCTCCTCTGCCACCTACCAGCCGCTGAGCACGACGTACTCGCTCACGATCGGAGCGACCACATCGGACTGCTGGATGAGCGTGACGTCGGCGACCGGCACGATGGTGCTCGCCCAGACCTTCGCGCCCGGCGCATCGGCGTCCCTGTCGCTCACCGGTCACTCGACGATCGTGATCGGGGCACCGGGCGCGGCGAAGGTGTCCATCACCGGTGTGCCCGTGGTGCTCCCGGGCGGCGCTGGGGGGCCGCTCACGGTGACACTCGTCCCGCGCTGACGGATCGGCGGTCCCGGCCGCTCACGGTGACACCCGTCGCGCGCTGACGGGTCGGCGGTGCGCGGCCGCCCACGGGCGTCACGCTCCTCATCGGGGGTGGGGATCAGGACCGCCCGGCGGTCTCCTGGTCTCCCCGAGCGCCCGGTGTGCCGTTGGGCGGGGCGAGGGCGGCAGCCCTGACGGCGTCGACCACCTCATCGTTGGAGGCGCCCGGGCCGAGCACGGCCGCGACGCCCATCTTCTCGAGGCGTGGAACGTCGACGTCCGGGACGATGCCGCCGACGATCACCGGCGTCGCGAGCCCCACATCGTGCAAGGCGCCGATGACGGCGGGTGCCAGCGTGAGGTGCGCGCCGTTGTGCATCGACACGCCCACGACGTCGACGTCCTCTTGGACGACTGCGGCAGCGATGGCCTCGGGCGTCTGGCGCAGGCCGGCGAAGATGACCTCGAAACCGTGGTCGCGGAGCACCCGGGCGACCACCCGAAGCCCGCGGTCGTGCCCGTCGAGGCCCACCTTGGCGAGGAGGACCCGAATCGGCGGGTCGTCATGGCCCGCGGGTGCCCCAGCTGAGCTCGAGCCTCGTGCGCCGGCAACCCCGCCGGACACCGCGCCGGCAACCCCGCCGGCAACCCCGCCGGACACCGCGCCGGCAACCCCGCCGGACACCGCGCCGGCAACCCCGCCAACAACCCCGCCAACAACCGCGCCGGCAACCCCGCCGGAGGTGTCGGCACTGCCGCCGGAGAAGCCGGCAGCCCCGCGATCCCCAGGGCCGCGCATCGAGGTCACACGAAGGCCGGCTCGAACCAGGTGCCAAACACCGACTCGAGCGTGTGCATCGCCTCGCCCACCGTGACGTAGGCCTTTGCGGCGTCGATGAGGGCGGGCATCAAGTTGACCGTCGGATCCGCCGCCTCGCGCCCCAGCCGGTCGAGCGACCGCCGGACGGCGTCATCGTCGCGCGACTGCTTCACTGCGGCCAGCCTCTCGAGCTGGCGCGCTTCGACCTCGGGGTCGATGTAGAGGATCGGGGTCTCGCCGTCGTCGCCGTCCGTGTAGCCGTTCACGCCCACCTGCACCCACTGGCCCGACGCGACCTTGGACTGGAACCGGTACGCCGAGTCGGCGATCTGCGAGCAGAACCATCCGTCGTCGATGGACGCGAGCACGCCTTCGAGCATGGAGCCCGATCCGGCTTCCATGAGATACGAGAAGATCTGCTCGGCCTGGCGCTCGAGCTCGTCGGTGAGCTCCTCGACGAACCACGAGCCTCCGAGAGGGTCCGCGACGTGGACGACCCCGGTCTCTTCCGCGATCACCTGCTGGGTCCGCAGCGACAGACGTGCCGCCTTCTCCGTCGGGAGAGCCAGCGCCTCGTCGTAGGAGTCGGTGTGGAGGCTCTGGGTCCCCCCGAGCACAGCCGCGAGGGCCTCGATCGCGACCCGAGACAGGTTCACCTCGGGCTGCTGGGCGGTGAGGGAGACCCCTGCGGTCTGGGTGTGGAAGCGCAACTGCATCGAGCGCGGCTCCACCGCCCCGTAGCGGTCACGCATCCATCGGGCGTAGATGCGCCTCGCCGCGCGGAACTTCGCGATCTCCTCGAAGAAGTCGATGTGCGAGTTGAAGAAGAAGCTCAGCCGCGGAGCGAAGTCATCGACGGCGAGACCGGCCGCAACCGCTGCCTCGACGTACGCGAAGCCGTTGGCGAGCGTGAAGGCGAGCTCCTGGGCCGCCGTGGAGCCGGCTTCGCGGATGTGGTAGCCGGACACCGAGACCGGGTGCCAGCGGGGCAGCTCTGCGGCAGCGAAGCGCATTACGTCCGTCACGAGCCGCACCGAGGGGCGTGGCGGGAAGACGTACTCCTTCTGCGCCTGGTACTCCTTCAAGATGTCGTTTTGGATGGTGCCGCCGAGCGCCGATCTCAAGACGCCGGTGCGGTCGGCGACCGAGACGTACATCGCCATCACCATCGCCGCGGCCGAGTTGATGGTCATCGAGGTGGTGACGGCGCCGAGGTCGATCCCCGAGAAGAGCGTGTCCATGTCGGCGAGCGTGTCGACGGCAACGCCGGCCCTGCCGACCTCGCCCTTGGCGAGAGGGTCGTCGGAGTCGCGCCCGAGCAGGGTCGGCATGTCGAACGCCGTCGAGAGCCCGTTGCCGCCAGAGCGGAGCAGCTCTTTGAACCGGCGGTTCGTGTCCTCCGCAGTGCCGAAGCCGGCGAACTGGCGCATCGTCCACAGCCTCGAGCGGTACATCGACGCGTAGGGGCCGCGCGTGTAGGGGAACTGGCCCGGGAGCTCCGCGCCGTCGGGTCCGTACACCGGCTCGAGCGGGATCCCGGACATCGTCTCGAAGGGGACGCCTCGAGACGGTGATCGGTCGAACTCTTCCTGCCAACGGCGACGGTCCGCCACGAGACCATGATACTTCGGCATCAAAGTATTTCCGGCAGGCCGTCGGGGCGCCCTCCTCGGGGACGCAGGGTGACCGCAACTGCGGTCCTCCGGTCCTGGTCGGCGGCTCACGATCGGGTTCGCACCCTCGTTTGGGGGAGCAAGGGGTCGTGGCCGCCGCGCCGGGCCAAGGCGCATGGGGCGGCCCCCAGAGTTGTTACTATCACCGTAGGGATAATTCGCCGTGGGGCACCTCGCCGGGCTGGGCCAGCAGGCTCGAGGGCGGTGCGGGCACCCGCCTTGCGGTGGACGTCCCCGGCGTCGGCGACGAGTGGCGCGACGAGTGCAAGGGAGATTCGATCGCATGGCAACCGTGGACCTCGACCTTGGTCGTTACCAGCTCGGGTGGAGCGACGAGGAGGACTACGTCTTCAAGCCCAAGAAGGGCCTCAACGAAGAGATCGTCCGCGAGATGTCGGCGATGAAGCGGGAGCCCGAGTGGATGCGGGAGTTCCGGCTCCGGGCGCTCAGGCGCTTCGAGAAGAAGCCCATGGCGCCGTGGTTCGCCGTCAACATGCCGGACCTGGACTTCGACGACATCTACTACTACATCAAGCCGACCGGCGGGCAGGTGAAGGACTGGGAGGAGCTGCCCGAGTCCATCAAGCGCACCTACGAGCGGCTGGGCATTCCCGAGGCGGAGCGGAAGTACCTCGCCGGCGTGACCGCGCAGTACGAATCCGAGGTCGTCTTCCACCGGAACCGCGAGGACCTGGAAGCCCAGGGCGTCCTCTTCTGCGACATGGACACGGCCGTGCGCGAGTACCCAGACATCGT
>JAJYYT010000067.1 GCA_021800645.1 Actinomycetes bacterium | reverse complement strand
CGAGTCCGAGCACGAGGAGGCGACCGAGGCGATGCGGGCCGCCGGGCACCGCCTCGACCGGATGCCGGCCCCGGCGCCCGAGTCCATCACCGCGCACGTCTTTGCGGTCCCGCCGCCGTCGTGGGGCCGCGCGAAGGCTGCGGCGGCGCGTTGAGCGCACCGGTGGAGGCCGTAGTGCGGCGCGAGGCCATTGCCCAGCGCATCGACGCGCCCGGCGAGCCGACGACCCTCGTCCGGGCGATCACCGCCGCCTTGGATGCCGAGCTGGCCGCGGATCCTCGGGTGGTGCTCTTGGGGGAGGACATCGGGCGGACCGGGGGCGTCTTCAGGGCGACCGCCGGTCTTCAGGAGCGCTTCGGTGCGGAGCGGGTCATGGACACGCCGGCGTGCGAGGCGGGCTTCGTCGGGGCTGCGATCGGGATGTGCCTCGCCGGCTTGCGTCCGGTGGTCGAGCTCCAGTTCGACTCGTTCTCGTACCCGGCGTTCGAGCAGATCGTCTGCCACCTGGCCAGGTACCGCTGGCGCAGCGCGGGCACGGTCGAGATGGCCGCCGTGCTCCGGATGCCCTTCGGCGGCGGCTCTCACGCGCCCGAGCTGCACAGCGACTCGCCCGAGGCGCTGTTCTGCCACGTGCCGGGCCTCGTGGTCGTGACCCCCTCCACTCCCGCCGACGCCTACTCGCTCCTTCGTTGGGCCATCGGGCACCCTGACCCCGTCGTCTTCATGGAGCCCAAGCGCCTGTACCGGTCGGTCAGGGGCCCGCTCGGCCCGGAGCCCGAGCCCGAGGGCATTCCCCGTGCGAAGGTGGTCCACTCCGGCAGCGACGTCTCGCTGATCAGCTACGGACCATCGGTGCCGCTGTGCCTCCAGGCTGCTGGCGCGCTGGCCGAGCGCGGAGTCGCCTGCGAGGTGCTCGACCTGCGGACGCTGTGGCCTCTGGACGAGGAGGCTGTGATCGACTCGGTGCGGCGCACCGGGCGCTGCGTCGTGGTGCACGAGGCACCAAGATCCTGCGGCGTCGGCGCCGAAGTCGCCGCGCTCGTCGCCGAGCGCGCCGCCGGGACCCTTCGAGCCCCGGTGCTGCGCATCGCCGGGCTCGACGTACCCTTCCCCATGTTCATGCTCGAGGGCGAGTACCTGCCCGACCCCGAGCGGATCGCCCTCGAAGTGGAGGAGCTGCTCGCATGATCTCGACCTCTGAGCTCCGACTTCCCGATCTCGGCGAGGGTATCGCCGAGGCCGAGATCGCCGGCTGGCTCGTCGACCCCGGCATGCCGATCACCGAAGACCAGCCCCTCGTGGAGGTGGTGACCGACAAGGCCAGCGTGGAGATCCCCTCGCCGGTCACCGGCCGGCTGCTCGAGGCGGTCGCGGCGACCGGGACCGTGGTACCGGTGGGATCGGTCATCGCCATCTTGGAGCGGCACGAGCCCGGAGACGAGCTCCGGCACGAGCCCGGAGACGAGCTCCGGCAGGAAGCCGACGGCGGAGGGCCTGCTGCCGATCGCGGGCAGGAAGCCGACGGCGGAGGGCCTGCTGCCGATCGCGGGCAGGAAGCCGACGGCGCAGGGCCCGCTGTCGATCGCGGGCAGGAAGCGACCCCAGGGGGGGTCGCGGGTGGCCGTCCGGCTCGCGCCGTGATCTCGGCTCGGCTGACCAGGGCAGCCGCCGTGCCAACCGTCACGAACGTCGACGAGGCGGACTTCGAGGGCGTGCTCGCCTCGGGGGTCTCCCCGTTGAGCGCGCTCGCGGCCGTGGTGGCGCGGACGTTGCCCGAGCATCCGCGCTTGAACATGCTCGCCCAGGGCACAGAGGCGGTGCCCCAGACCTCGGTGCACCTGGGGATCGCCACCCAGACCGACACCGGGCTCGTCGTGCCGGTGGTTCGCCATGCCGAGTCCCTGGCGCTGGCAGAGCTGGACGAGGCGATCAGGGACGTGAGCGGGCGGGCCCGCGCCGGCAGTCTGCGTCCAGAGGAGCTGACCGGCTCCACCTTCACCATCACCAGCGCCGGGCGGCTCGCCGGCCTATGGTCGACGCCGTTGCTGAACGTGCCAGAAGTCGCGATCCTCGGCCTGTACCGGATCGCCGAACGCCCGGTGGCCAGCCAGGGCGCGGTGGTGGTGCGCCGCATGGGCAACCTCTCCATCACCTTCGACCATCGTCACCTCGACGGGATGGTCGCCGCAGCCTTCCTACAGGCGGTCATCGACCGGATCGAGGCGTGGCCGTCCGTCCCGAGCTAGGGCGCTGGGTGATCCCATGATCGATCACGTGCCGGTCCTTCTTGCGACCGGTCTCGGTCAGTTGCCGGAGACCCTCGTGGGCGGCGTCGTCAACGGGTGCATCTACGCGTTGGCCGCGGTCAGCCTGCTCGTGGTCTACAACGTCACTGGGGTCATCAACTTCGCGGTCGGGGACTTCCTCATGGTCGGCGCGATGCTCACGCTCCTGTTCGCCGGCCCCAACGGGGATCCGCACCGCCTGCCGCTCGCCTTGGCCGTGGTGCTGGCAGTGCTGATCACGACGGCGCTGGGCGCCGTGCTCGAGGTGCTCGTGATCTTCCCCAGACGCCGCTACGGGACGATCTTCCTTTTGATCCTGACGATCGGCATCTCTTCGCTGCTCGAAGGCGGTGCGCTCATCCCGACCGGTTCGCTCACCTACGGGCTGCGTTCGTTCAGCTCCGGCCCGGCGGTGTCGATCGCGGGGGTCCTCCTCCCGAGGCAGGACTTCTGGATCGTCGGGTCCACCCTGATCGTGATGGGGCTCCTGTGGTTCGGCGCGACCCGCACCAGGACGGGAAAGGCGCTGCGGGCCTGCGAGGTGAACCCGACGGCGGCCCGTCTCGTCGGCATCCGTGTCGACCGGTACTGGACGATCGCGTTCGCCGTCGGGGCTCTCCTGGCGGCCTTCGCCGGAGCGATCGTGGTCCCGGTGACCTATGCCACCTACAACATGGGGATCCCGATCACCTTGAAGGCGTTCGTGGCGTGGATCCTCGGCGGCGTGGAGTCCCCGGTGGGGGCGGTTGCCGGAGGGGTGGGCTTCGGCTTGCTGGAGGCGATCGTGCTCGCCTACTCGCCCGCCTCCTGGTCGAACTACGGCGACGTCATCCCCCTCCTGCTCCTGATCGTCCTGCTCGTCGTCCGGCGGCGTGGGTTGAGCCGCCAGCTGGCGGTGACGCGGGTATGAGCGTGCTCGGCGCGCCATCGGCCGACGGCGCGGGCAGCAGGACGGCGCGTGACGCTGTCGGGGTGCTCGGAGCACCCGCTCTGCTGGCCAAACGCTGGTGGGCGCCCATCGCCGGTCTGGTCGTGGTCGGAGCCGTGTTCTTCACCATGCCCCAGTGGATGCCGGCGCTGGGCTTCTTGTCGGTCGACGACGGGATCACCGTCACGATCTACACGATGCTCGCCTTGGGAATGGTCCTCGTCCTCGGGTACTGCGGACAGCTCATGCTGGCCACCAACGCCTTGTTCGGCGTCGGGGCGTACGGGTTGGCCATCCTGGCCCTCCACCAGGGTCTGAACCCATGGGCGGGTCTGGTGGTCTCCGCGATCGTGGTCGGGCTCGGCGCTGCGGCCATCGGGATCATGGTCTTCCGTCTGACCGGTCACCTCCTGGGCCTCGTCACCCTGGCCATCGGGTACATCGCGTACATCGTCTTCGAGACCTCGCCGCTGACCGGCGGTGGGACGGGCATCAGCGCCGGACCCAGCCTGTCGATCGGGAGCGTCGTCTTCCTCGGGGGCGAGAACAGCTTCTTCTACCTGTGCACCGTGGCCGCGCTGGTCTCGCTCGTCGTCGCTCGCAATCTCGTGGTGAGCCGCACCGGACGGGCGCTGAGGGCCGTCGAAGCGAGCGAGGCCGCCGCCTCGTCCTCGGGCGTCAACGCCACGCACTACAAGGTGGTCGCCTTCGTGACCGGCGCCCTCATGGCGAGCGTCGCGGGCAGCCTGTACGCGAACTACGTCGGCGTGGTGGGCCCCGCCTCCTTCACAATCCTCGTCACCGTCGAGGTCCTCCTCATGGCCGTCGTCGGAGGGTTGCGATCGATCTGGGGCGCGCCGTTCGGCGTCCTCGGTGTCGTGATGTTCCAGGAGGCCTTGCAGGCGTACGGACCGGATGTCGTCCACATCAATTCCGCGTACTTCACCACGATCGGCTTCGGCGTGGTCCTGATCCTCGTGCTGCTGCTCTTGCCCGGTGGGCTGGCGAGCGTCGGCCAGTGGGTCGGGCGCATCGTCGAGTCCCGGCGACGACCGGCGCCGAAGGCGGCGGCGGAAGCATGGGCTGCAAGCGCCGGCTCGCCAGGGAGCGCCGACCTGGTTGCCGTCCCTGCCGCCGATCCTCCTGTCGCCCCGGCCGCCCCGCCCGTCCCCGCCGCACCGCCCGTCCCCGCCGCACCGCCCGTCTCCGCCGCCCCGCCCGCCCCGCCCGTCCCCGCCGCCGATCCTCCTGTCGTCTTCGCCAGCCCCGCCATGGGAGCGCGCGACCCGTCGCCCCTTCTCCAGGCGATCGAGGTGACGTGCCGCTTCGAAGGGCTGCTGGCGTTGGACGGTGTGAGCCTGGAGCTCGCACCAGGAGAGGTGGTCGGTCTCATCGGCCCCAACGGAGCGGGGAAGACGACCTTCTTCAACTGCCTGTCGGGACACGTACGGCCGTCCTCGGGCGCGGTGCGCGTCGCTGGGGTGGACGTCGTCGGGATGCCGCCGCACCGGATTGCCCGCCACGGGGTCTCCCGGACCTTTCAGAACATCGAGCTGTTCCCGGACATGACCGTGCTCGAGAACGTGATGGTCGGGGCACACCTCGCTGCGCACGCCGGCGCGCTCTCGGCGATCCTTCGTCTGCCCCGGCACTGGCGCGACGAGCGCGACCTCGCCCGGCGAGCCGGCTACGCCCTGGAGCGCGTCGAGATGGCGACGTTCGCGTCACGGGCTGCCGGCACGCTCCCCTACGGCCAGCAGCGCCGCGTGGAGATCGCGCGGGCGTTGGCGGCGGAGCCGCACGTCCTGCTGCTCGACGAGCCCGCCGCCGGTCTCAGCGCCCGTGAGGCCGAAGAGCTGGTCGAGCTGGTTCGGGCGTTGGCGAGGGAGTCGCTCGGGGTGATCCTCGTCGAGCACAACATGCGAGCAGTTATGAACGTGGCCGATCGCGTGACCGTGCTGGCCTCGGGGAGGCAGCTCGTGACCGCGCTGCCCGACGAGGTTCGAAAAGATCCTCTCGTCATCGAGTCGTACCTCGGGACGAGCCACGTCGATGCTCGGGTCCGCGCAGCCCCGGCTCCTCGGGATCCTGCCGGAGAGGTCTCCTACGTCCCGGAGGGTGGTGCGTGAAGGGGCCGAGCGATCGACCGGTGCTGGTGCAGGTCGACGGCCTCGCCGTCTCCTACGGCGCGGTCCGCGCGGTGCGCGGTGTGTCGCTCGCGCTCCACCGAGACGAGTGCCTTGGCGTGGTCGGCGCCAACGGGGCTGGCAAGACGAGCCTGCTCGCCGCGATCACCGGGCTGGTGCGTCCTGCAGCCGGGAGCGTGTCGCTCGACGACGAGCCCATCACCGGCTCGAAGGCCGAGGCGAACGTTCGGCGGGGGCTCGTGCTCGTCCCCGAGCGTCGCCAGCTCTTCGCCTCGATGTCGGTGCGAGACAATCTGCTCCTCGGCAGCTACGTGCTCGGACGGGACCGAAGGGTGCTCGAGCAGCTCGAACGGGTAGAAGCGCTCTTCCCGATCCTGGCCGAGCGGCGTGACCAGCGAGCCGGGACGCTCTCTGGCGGAGAGCAGCAGATGCTGGCGATCGGCCGCGGGCTCATGAGCTTTCCACGGGTGCTCATGGTGGACGAGCCGTCCCTCGGCTTGGCCCCGGTGGTCGTGGATGCGGTGGCCGACGCGCTGCACGAGCTTCGCCGGCAAGGACTGACCCTGCTGATCGTCGAGCAGAACGTCCGCCTGGCCATGGCTCTTGCCGACCACCTCCTCGTGATGGAGCAGGGGGTGATCGTGCACGAAGCGGGTGCCGGGGCTAGCTTGGACCAAGAGGCGCTGCTTGCCGCCTATCTCGGGGGGCCTGGTACGGACCGTGTGGAGGGCGTCGTAGAGCGCGTGTCCGAAGGGAGCTCCGCAGAGGGCTGCGTCGAAGAGGGGGGAACCTCGAGGTCGGTGCTCCGGTCCGGAGCGAAGGAACAGGAAAGGGAGAGCAGATGAGAATGTGGAGAACGAGAGGGCGGCTCGCAGCAGCGGCCGCGTTGGCAGCCGTGGCATCGGTGACGGTGGTGTACGCCTCGGGCCCGGCGGCGGCCTCCACGAGCCACAGGTCGTCGGCCGGGGGGCCGATCGTCGTCGGTGTGCCGGTCGCGCTGTCCGGGAGCGAGGCGCCAATCGGCCAAGCCGACGCGAAGGCCGCCCAGGAGTACGTCGCACAGATCAATGCCCACGGCGGCGTGCACGGCCGCAAGATCGAGCTGAAGATCATGGACACGAAGACCAGCCCGACAACCGGCCTGCTCGACGTTCGTCAGATGATCACCCAGGATCACGTCGTGGCGCTGCTCGGGATCACCTCGACGACGCTGGGTGAGGACGTCCTCCCGATCGTCAAGGAGTACAAGGTCCCGACGCTGGCGGACATCGGGGGTGGGACATTCAACCATCCGCCGTCGCCCTACTTCTTCAAGATCCCCGAGACCCCGACGAACGTGGCCGAGATCACCCTCGGGTACATGAAAAAGCGCGGCATCACCAAGATCGCATGGCTGGGCATCGACAACGGGTTCGGACAGGAAGGCTTGCCCGTGTTCGAGAAGGTGGCGAAGGCGAACCACCAGACCCTGCTCGACACCATCATGTACCCGGCGACATCGACGAACCTGACGTCGTACCTGGAGCGGGTGAAGGGCCTCTCTGGCGAGCAGGCGCTCCTCGTCTACGGCATTCCCCCGACCGCCTTCATCATCCAAGGTGAGATCGCGTCGGCCGGCATCAAGGTCCCGGTGTTCCAGGGCAACGGGGTCGCGCTCGGGACATTCCCGAAGGCCGTGGGAGCGGCGGCCAACGGCGTGACCGTGGTAGGCGGGAACGTGAACGTCTTCAAGACACTTCCTCCGAGCAACCCGCAGAAGGGCCCGATCCAGGCATTCCTGAAGCTCTACGGAAGCGCCAACCGGTTCGCCGGGGACATGTACGACTGCGTGACCCTGCTGGTGAGGGCGATGAGAGCAGTGGGCACCAACGGACCGGCGATCGAGCGGTACCTGCAGACCAAGGTGGTGAACTTCCCCGGCGTGACGGGGGTCTTCACCTTCAGCCCCCATGTCCACGCCGGCGTGCTGCCCTCCTCGCTGTCGGTGATGAAGGTCGTGAATGGACAGTTCAAGCTGATCGAGACCGGGTCGCAGGTGCTCCGCTGAGGGTCTCGACGGCAGAGGGCTCTCGTGGGTGAAGTCGAGGGCGGGGGGACGGGGCGCGAGCCAAGCCCCTCCTCCCGCCTCGACGCTGCGCTCGCCAAGGGCCGCCCCGGCCTCGTGTGCTACCTGCCCCTCGGTGACCCGCTGGTGCCCGAAGGGTTGGCGACAGCGCTGCTCGAAGCTGGCGCCGACGTCCTCGAGGTCGGCGTGCCCGCCGCCAACCCTCGCCTCGACGGTCCGGTGGTCGCGGACTCGATGCGGCGTGCTCGAGCGGCTGGGGTCGACCGCCGTCGAGCGGTGGCGCTCCTCGCCGGCCTACGCGAGCGGGTCGGCGCACACGCGATCGTCTGGATGGGGTATCCCGAGCGGCTCGGGGAGCGCTGGGCCCGGGAGGTCGCGGTCAGCGGGGTGGACGCAGTGCTCCTTGCCGAGGCGCCGCGTCGGCTCGCGGGTCCCCGCCGGTGGCTCGCCGCCGCCGGCGTGCCGCTCCTCGGCTTCCTCGATCTCGAGCTCGACCCGGCCGACGTCGCGCTGGCGTCGGGAGCGAAGTCGGGCTACGTGATGGTGCAGGCGGTGCCTGGGAGGACCGGCGTGCGGTTGGGAGGCCCCGACCCGAGGCTGCCTCGGGCGCTCGCCACGCTCCGCCGGGCAGGGGTCCAGGTCCCGCTGGCGGTCGGGTTCGGGGTCGCCGGCGCCGAAGCGGCCCGCCATGTGGTGGAGCTGGGTGCAGACGCCGTCGTCATCGGCTCTGCCGTCCTGGAAGCGGCGCTCGACGGCTTGCCCCGGGTCTCCACGCTCATCGCCGACGTGCGCAGGGCGCTCGATGCGCGATGAGGGCCGCGAGGACGGCCGGGATTGCAGCCGCGAGGACGGCCGGGATGGCGGCCGGGAGGCGCGATGATGGCCAGGCGAACGCCTTCTCCGCTGCTGCTCGGCGTCGACCTCGGCACCACTGCGATCAAGGCGGGGCTCTTCGACTTGGCGGGGCGTCCCCTCGGCCAGGCGAGCACCCGGTACCCCACGCAACGGCCTGCGCCCGGACTGGTCGAGCAGGAGGCGCAGGTGTGGTGGCGATCGATCGAGGGCGTCGTGGCAGAGGTCGCCAGGCTTGCTGGCGCCGATCGAGTGGCGGCCATCGGCATCTGCAGCCAGGTGAACACCCATGTGTTCGTGGACGCCAGAGGCGAACCACTGCTGCCCGCGATCGTGTGGCAGGACCAGCGCGCCGCACCCTTCGCTGAGGGGATCGACCGCCCCATCGACGAGCGTGCGCGCGATCGCATCTGGGGATCTGCCACCCACGTGGACGCCTCGTCGCCGCTCGCGAGGGTCGCCTGGTGCGCGAGCGAGCGTCCTGAGGTGCTGGAACGGAGCCGCTGGCTGCTGTCGCCGAAGGACTTCTGCAACTCGAAGCTCACCGGCGAGGTCGCGAGCGACCCCGCCAGCGCGATCGGTCTCGTCGACGAGACCGGGGACTACCTGCCCGGCGCGCTGGCCCTGGTGCCCGGCGTCTCCGAGCTCCTCCCCCCGCTGCGCGCCATGACCTCGGTGCTGGGTGAGGCTCGCGTGGCTCTGGGGCCGGTGCGACCGGGCGCTCCCGTCGTCGTGGGCACGATGGACGCGTGGGCAAGCCGGTACGGGTCGGG
>JAJYYT010000066.1:7527-9062 GCA_021800645.1 Actinomycetes bacterium | reverse complement strand
ACCGCCCGCAGCGCCGCGTTCAAACCGGGGCAGTCGCCGCCTCCGGTGAGCACCCCGATGCGCATCCTCGTCGCCTCAAGCCACCAGGGCTTCGTGCTCCATGGCCGGGCTGTAGCTACCGGTACGCGCCGCGCCGTTCATCTTCGCCCGGTGCAGGAACGCGCGCTGGGCGCGCGGCAAGTTCTGCTCGAGGCCAGCCCAGGCCTCGAGCGCCGGGCGCTGCAGGGCGCGCCCGTAGGAGAAGGAGAGCTGCCAGGGGTGGGGGCCCCTCAGGTTCATCGCGTTGAGATGGACCGTGGCGTCCTCGTCGGACTGGCCGCCCGAGAGGAAGACGATGCCGGGCAGCGCGGCGGGGACGTGGCGGTAGAGCACGTCGAGCGTCGCCTCGGCCACCTCGTCTGGGCCCGCCCGATTCGGCGCCGAGTAGCCCGAGAGGACCATGTTGGGCTTGAGGAGCGTGGCTCGAAGGTCGACGCGCTGGGCGTAGAGCTCGTCGAAGAGCGCCTGGAGGACCCGCGACGTCGCCTGGGCCGACTCCTCGAGGCCGTGGTCGCCGTCCATGAGCACCTCGGGCTCGACGATGGGCACGAGGCCGGCCTCCTGGCACAGCGCGGCGTAGCGGGCGAGCGCCTGCGCGTTGACCCGCACGCAGTACCCGCTCGGCCTGCTCGGGCCGACCGAGTAGGTGGCTCGCCACTTGCCGAAGCGGGCGCCGAGGCCCCGGTACTCCTCGAAGCGCGCCCGGAGCCCGTCGAGCCCCTCGGTCACGGTCTCGCCCTCGGCGAAGGCCAGGGGCTTCGCCCCCCGGTCGACCTTGATGCCCGGGACGATGCCCTTCGAGGCGAGCAGCTCGGGCAGCGGAACCCCGTCGTGGGACCTCTGGCGGATCGTCTCGTCGAAGAGGATGACCCCGCTCAGGTACTCCTCGACACCCGGCGTGCTGAAGAGGGCCTCGCGATAGGTGCGGCGGTTCTCCTCGGTGGAGGGGACCCCGACCGCGTCGAACCGCTTCTTGATCGTCCCCTCGCTCTCGTCGGCGGCGAGGATGCCCTTGCCGTGGGCGACGAGCGATCTGGCCGTCTCGTACATCTCAGGAATCTCCGGCAATGTCCTCACTTCCTCTCGGGTCTCCTCCCCACGCCTCGCGCAAGCCGCCGACGCCTGCGACGACCCGCCCTTCAGAACCTACGGAGACCCAGTCCCAGGCCCCAGGGCCCAAGGTCCCCATCGCGCTCTCGGCGCCACACGGCATAGATTCGTTCCTCACCGACGAGACGAAAGGGACGCACGTGAACCTCCAGCTCACCCGCGAGCAGGCCGAGGAGCTCGCAGAACTGCTCGAGACGTGCCTGCGGGACCTGAGTGTCGAGATCGCCGATACCACAAACCCCGACTATCGCGACAAGCTCCGAGCCCGACGCGACCGGCTCACCGAGGTGGACGACGCCCTTCGAGCTGCGCTCGGCGCCTAGCCCCGTTTTCCGCACCGGGAGTCGCCAAGGGGCGAAGATGGATCGCCAGTTGGTCTTGTGGTT
>JAJYYT010000066.1:0-7517 GCA_021800645.1 Actinomycetes bacterium | reverse complement strand
CCCCACGAGCCGACTGAGCCTCGTCGAGCCAGGGCTCAGTCGGTCCGCCGGAAGCCGCTCAGGGCGAGCGCCAGGAAGACGAGCGCCAGTGCCGCGACGATGCCGAGCTCGGCCCCCATCGGCAGCGTCGTGCCGAACAGGCTGACGCCGACGGGGAACCGGGCAGCCGCCTGGGGTGTGAGGTGCTGGGCAGCCTGCACGACATGGCGGACCGGGTCGACTGCGTAGGTGAGCGGGTTCAGGCGGGTGATGACGGCCAGCCAGGTGGGCAGGCCCGAGAGCGGGAACAGCGCCCCCGACAGGAACAGCATCGGGAACAGCAGCAGCTGCATGACGACCGCGAACCCCTCCATGTTCTTGATGCGGCTGGCCACCGCGATCCCGAACGCCGTGAGCGTGAGCGCCATCAGCAGCTCGCAGCCGATCACCGCGAGCACGACCCCGGCGGTGAGCCGCACGCCGACGAGGGGTGCGAGCAGCAGCATGATGGTGCCCTGCACCGAGGCGATGGTCGCGCCGCCCAGGCACTTGCCCACGACCAGCGCCCAGCGGCCCACCGGCGCGACCAGCATCTCCCGGAGGAAGCCGAACTCCCGGTCCCAGACGATGGAGATGGCCGAGCCGATCGCGGTCGTGCTCACGGTCATCGCGACCACGCCGGGGAGGACGAACTTCGTGAAGCCGAAGCCGTGGATGGTGGGCGTGAGCGTGCTCATCCCGTACCCGAGCACGAAGAGGAACACGAAGGGCTGGATGAAACCGGAGAAGATCCTCGACCGGGTGCGCTCGAACCGGATCAGCTCCCGCTCCCAGACCATCCCGACCGTGCGCAGCTCTTCGCCCAGACTGGGAGGCTGGTCCACGACGGACATCGCTTCGGCGCGGACGGTCACGGCGGTCACGGCGGTCACCTACCTTCTTCGGGCCCGGAAGGCACGGGCACGCGTCGACACCGCGCTCTCCGCGCTCTCGTCGCGGATCTGGCGGCCCGTGTAGTGGAGGAAGACGTCGTCGAGGGTCGGGCGGTGCACGTGGACGTTGTGGACCGGCGTCCCGGCGACGTCGATGAGCTGGGCCACCTGGGACTCGCCGTTCGCGGTGAAGACGACGACGGCGTCCTTGGCCCGTCGCACCTGCCAACCGGCGGCTCGCAGCCGCTGCTCGGCCGTCTCGTCGTCGGAGGTGGCGAGCGCCACGGTGTCCTCGCCGACGCTGCGCCTGAGCGCGTCTGGGGTGTCGAGCGCCACGATCTGACCGTGGTCGATGATGGCGACCCGCCCGGCATGGTCCGCCTCGTCCATGTAGTGGGTGGTGAGGAAGACGGTGACGCCCTCCTCGTCGCGCATGCGCAGGATGTCGTCCCAGATGAGCGCGCGCGTCTGGGGGTCGAGCCCGACGGTGGGCTCGTCCAGGAAGAGCACCGCCGGGGTGTGCAGCATCGCCCGGGCGATCTCGAGACGCCGGGCCATGCCGCCGGAGAAGGTGGAGACGACGTCCCGGCGCCGGTCGCTGAGCGCCACGAGCTCGAGGACTCGGGCGATCCGCTCGGGGGCGTGCTTGGCGGGGACGTGGTAGAGCACCGCGTGGAAGCGGAGGTTCTCCTCGGCGGTCAAGTGGTCGTCGAGCGTCTGCTCCTGGAAGACGAGGCCGATGTGCCGGCGCACCGCCTCCGGCTGGCGCGCCACGTCGAAGCCGGCGACGCTCGCAGCGCCGCCGCTCGGGCGCAGGAGCGTGCACAGCATGCTGATGGTCGTGGACTTCCCCGCACCGTTCGGACCGAGGAACGCGAAGATCTCGCCGGCCGCGACGCTGAAGGACACCTCGCGCACCGCCTGGAGGTCGCCGTAGCGCTTGGACAGGGCCCGAGTCTCGACGGCCAAGCCCGCGGCCTCGGGCTCCGGCGCGCCCGCTGGCCGCTCGGAAGTCGCTTCGAGCTGGGCCACCGTCTGGGCTCCCTCCTGTTGGATCCGTCTCGGGCCTGCGCGGGCGTCCAGCCCCTCCCTGGGAGGAGGCTGGTCGCCTGACTGGACGAGGTTGGTGCACGCGTCGGCGCCGGAGTAGGGCCGATGGTCATCGACCGGCGGCGGCACCCCTCGCGTGGGGATGGCACCGGAGGCCCGACGAGGCGATCGACAGCGCGGCTCGGCAGGCGCCGGCGAGTGCCAGACTGACGCGACGCATCCACCTGCCGACCCGACGCCCATCCACCTGCGGGCCCGGCTGCCACCGCCGGCACGGGGCCGAGGAGGCCCGGGGCCGAGGAGGCCCGACGCCGAGGAGGCCCGGGGCCGAGGAGGCCCGACGCCGAGGAGGCCCGACGCCGATCTCTCACCGCCCGACCCCTGCGCTCGACGACTCCGACGACGGGTTCGTCCTCAGCCTCTCATGCCCGGACCGCCCGGGGATCGTCTTCGCGGTCTCCCGGTACCTCGTGGAGCACGACTTCACGATCGTCGAGAGCCAGCAGTTCGGCGACCGGGACTCGGGGCTGTTCTTCATGCGGATCGAATTCGCCCCGGTGGAGGTGGCCCCAGGCTCCGCCGGGCGGCCAGCTGGTCAGGTGGCTTCGCTCGAAGGTCTTCGAGCCTCCTTCGCGCCGGTGGCAGAGCCGTTCTCGATGGTCTGGCACCTGGAACGCAGGTCCGCCAGACAACGGCTCCTCATCATGGTGAGCAAGCTGGGCCACTGCCTGAACGACCTGCTGTTCCGCGCCAGCACCGGATGGCTCGACGTCGACGTCGTGGCCGTCGTCAGCAACCACCCTGATCTCGGTGACATGGCGCGCGGCTACGGGGCCCCGTTCCATCACCTCCCGGTCACCCCGGACACGAAGCCCGAGGCCGAGGCGCGTCTGATGGAGCTCGTGGAGACGCTCGAGGTGGACCTCGTCGTGCTCGCCCGCTACATGCAGGTCCTCTCGAGCGACGTGTGCTCTCGGCTGGAGGCACGGGCCATCAACATCCACCACTCGATGCTGCCGAGCTTCAAAGGGCCCCGGCCCTACGAGCAGGCCCACGCACATGGCGTGAAGGTCATCGGCGCGACGGCTCACTACGTCACGCCCGACCTCGACGAAGGTCCGATCATCGAGCAGGCGACCGCGCGGATCGACCACAGCATGTCCGCGGCCGACGCGGCTGCCGTCGGCCGCGACACGGAGTGCCTCGCTCTGGCGCGCGCGGTGCGGTGGCACACGCAGCGGCGAGTCTTCGTCGACGGGCGTCGGACCGTCGTGTTCCGCTGATCCTCGCTTGATCCTCGCTCGGCGCAGCCTTGCCGCGCAGGCTATGTCGAAGAGCCGTACCGGATCGGCACCCGGAGCTGCTCCGACCTCGCCCACCTCGTCGCCACGAGCCTCCACACCTCCAGCTCGCTGCCGGAGGACGCGAGCGCGACGATCTCGCCTGTCCCCTCGACGACGGCCTGGGTCCCGGCGGGCGGGCGCGCCAGCACCTTCCAAGCTGGCAGCCGGCGTGCGCCGGCGTGCGCGGCCGCGGCCTCGAGGACGAGGACGGCGGTCGCCCGCGAGCCGCTGCCGACGACGACGCCGGCCACGTGGCCCCCTTCCTCGTCGCTCGAGAGCAGCTGCCCGTCGATGCGCACGGGCTCGGACACCGACCACGAGCGCGCACCGGCGGCCCGGGACATGGCGAGCAGCGAGACGCCCCGTGCCGACGGCCCGCTCGCCTCGACGAGCGCTCCCGTCCCCGAGCCGCCGGCGGTGACCCGGAGCACCTCCTCGCGGGCAGCCGCCGCGCCTTTTGGCAGCGAGCGGGGCGAGGGACCGACCAGCCGCCACGACCCGCCGGTGTCTTGGAACAGCCCGACGACGCCCGGGTGCGTGCAGGCCGCGCCGAGCAGCGGGCCACCCGCGGCGACCCCGACCGCGTCCAGCGCGGAGACCCCGCACGCCCTGCCTGCCGAGGTGGCCGCCAGCGCCGACGTCGTCACGACCTTGGTCCAGGCTGTGAGCGTCCCCTCTGCGCGCAGGAGCGTCCCGTGGCCCGATCGCACGAGCGCGTACGCCGCGCCCGCCGGCCCCGTCGCCACGGCGTCCGCGACGTCCGCCAGCCCCGAGGGCAGCAGGCCGGAGCTCCAGGTCCTGCCGGCGTCGGCGGTGCGCGCGAGCGGGGAGAACCGCAGGAGGTCCGTCGGCTGGATCCCGACCGTCACGGGCCCGCGCGCGCTCGAGCCGGCGGCCACCGAGATGCCGCCGTTGGTCGCGACGCCCGGGGGGGTGACCAACCTCCAGCGCTGCGCGCCGGCAGGTCGGAACAGCACCTGCCAGAACGTGTTGTGGGGATGACCGAGGTGGCCCATCGGGACCACCGCCCAGGAACCCTGCGCGTCGGTCCACGCCTGCGCGAGCCCCGCGCTCTGAAGCTGGCCGGCGGCCGCACCATTGCGCCGTGCCGAGACCGTCCGCGCGGCGGCCGCACCCGACGCGGGAGCCCGAGCCGCGACCAGCGCGCCCAGGCCGCAGCACGCGGCCAGCATCCAACGCCCAGCGGGCCTCACGCCGACAGCGTGGCGCGCAGCTCGTCGGCGACGAGGGCGGACATCGACGCGGAGGCCCTCGCTGTGTTGCCGGGGTTCGTCCCCAGCGCGGCGCGCAGCCTCCCGTCGGGATCGATGATGAACGCCACGAAGGAGTGGGCCACCATCGCGCCGGCCGGCAGGGTTGTCACCTGCACGCCGTAGGCGTCCCAGACGTGGGTCAGCTGCCGGAGGGACCCGGTCAGGTAGAGCCAGTTGGGCATCGTGGTGAGATGTTCCTGGCGGTCGAACGCCCGGGTCGCGGCGACCGAGTGGTACACGGGGTTCGCCGCCACTGCGACGAGCTCGGTCCGGCGCGCCTCGGCGCCGAGCATCCGGTCGGCGAGCGCGAAGCTGCGCGCGATGAGCGGGCATGTCAGCGAGCAGACTGGGTCGAGGAAGGTCAACGCCACGGCCTTGCCTCGAAGGCTCGCGAGCGAGACCCGCTCGCCGTCCTGGTCGGTCAGGGTGAACCCCGGGGCCAGCGCGTCGAGCGTGCCCGGAGACCCGTTGAGCGCCTCGGCCAGGATCGGGCTCGCGGTGGGGTCGAGCGACGCCGCGGCCATCGGCACCGCGCCGACGAGGACGACCGCGGCGCTGAACACCGCCAACCCGAGGCGACCGAGGACCGCCGGCGTGAAGACCTCCGGCAACCGGCGCAACCTGCCGCGGGCGACCTCGAGCGCGCCTGCGGGCACGAGCGCCGGCTCGCGTACCGACGAAGGTGCTCTGAGCAGCGCGACCACCCCGCCGCTCAGCAACAGCACGGTGGGGACCATCGAGTTCGGGTCGGTCCCCAGCCCTCCCAGGAACCCGAGGTCCTGGACGAGCACCCAGGTGGCGAGGCACAGCAGAACGCCGACCGACCACCCTGCGAGGACGAGCCGCCTGCGGCCGGCCAGCGCGCCGGCGACCAACAGGAGGCCCGTCAGCGCGAGCGCTGCGACGAGCACGCCGTTCACCGCGACCCCGTGCGCGGCGTCGAGTGAGGCGAACGAGGAGACCCAGCGCGCCAGCATCCTGGGCTGGGGGGTCTTCGCCATTGTGCGCAGCATGGCGGCCATCGGCGAGCGTCCAGACGACGTCCAGCTGCCCCGGCCCGGCCACCCCTGGAGCAGCGCCATGGCCGCGAAGAAGACCCCGATCCCCGCCACCGTCCAGCGACCCACCTTCGGTCCGCGCCACGAGCGCTCGGGCAGCGCGACCAGCACGCCTGCGACCGCGTAGAGCACCACTGCACCGGGCAGGCCGAAGGCCCAGCTCTGGCCCGGCGCGAAGACGCCGCCGAACGCCTCGCCGAAGACCCAGACGACGAGCGCCCACGCGACGCTGGCCGACCCTGCCGCCCTCGACCAGCGGCCGCGCGGCGCGACGAGGAGCGCGAGACCCAACCCGACCTGGATCCACACGACGGACGACGCGGCCTCGACCGGGTGGTCGGACCAGATCCCGATGCCCAGCCCGACCACGTCGTGGACCCAGACCGGGGACCCGGAGGCTGCGGCACGCGCGACGCCTGTAGGCATGCCGATCGGCATCGCGCTCTGGAGTTGGAGCAGACCGTCGAGGACCCACAGCAGCCCGAAGGCGGTCCGCAGGAACCTGCGGCCCTGGGGCTCCGGCTCGAGGGCGGCTCGCCCCGGCGTGCTCGAGGCAGCCTCCGTCGGCTGCCCACCTGCCGCGGAGCGCCGCTGCTGCACGGCGAGCGAGACGTTCCAGGCGAGCGCGACCGCGACGCCGATCGCGAGCAGCTCGAGCGCCTGATGGAGGAGCGCGGCGTGGAAGGCACCGACGACCAGCGGGCTTCGCAGTGTCAGAGGATGCGACATGCCCGGCACGGCTCAACTCCTCGCGCGTGCGACGTCGGGCACCGCTCGGTGAAGCTACCGCTTCTGACGCTCCGGGAGAGCGCGAAGGTCCTTGCAGGGGTACCGTGGCTGGCCAGCGGACGCAGGGGCTGTAGATCGCACGGGAGAGCGAGGGCGGCGGTGGCAACGAGACGGAACGGCACGCTTGTGGGGACCCTTGACGTGGCCGCCGTCGTGGCCTTCGTCGTGATCGGGCGAGCGTCGCACGGCCATGGCGACGCTCCCGGGGGGGTCGCTTCCACGCTGTGGCCCTTCGGCTGCGGGCTCGTCGCGGGTTGGGCGGCGACGCGCGTCGCCCGTCAGCCGGCAGCGTCGGTGCCCGGCGGGGTCCTCACGTGCCTCGTCACCGTCGCGCTGGGCATGCTGCTGCGGGTGATCGCGGGCCAAGGCACCGCGCCGTCCTTCGTCGCGGTCGCGACCGGCTTCCTCGGCACCGTCATGCTCGGTGGAAGGCTGCTCCTGCGCCGGCGCGCCCGGCCATCCCGAGCCCGCTAGGAGCTCGTCCCCGACAGTGTGAAGCTCGCGATCACCGGGGCAGCCGGCGGGTTGGCACCCACCGTCAGCGTGGCGCCATAGGAGGTGTCGGACGCCCCCGGGGCGAACTGGACCGTGACCTCGCAGCTCGTGGGCCCCGTGGATCTTGTGCCAGTGGGACAGGTGTCGTCGGTGATCGTGAAGGCCGAGGAGCCGGTCATCCGCACTGTCACGGGCGGAAGCGGAGTGCCCGCGGCGCTCGTGAGCGTGAAGGTCTGGGTCTCCGTCGTGGTGGCGTTCAGGGTCGGGAAGCTGAAGATGCCGTCGTCACTCGGCGACCAGGTGAGCTGCGCACGCGTCGAGGTCCCCTGGAGCTCCAGCAGCGCGTCGAGCGCTGCCCGGAGCGGCTGCGGCGCGCCGGACGTGAGCGCCTCGTCGGCCTTCTGCACGAGCGTCTGGAGGGTCGCTCCGCCGGCTCCCACCGGCTGCGTCCAGTTCCAGCTGCCGTTGGAGAAATCGAGCAGCACGGTGAGGAGCTCCCTGCGGAGCTGCGCGGCGAGCTTCTGGTCCTCGGAGAGGTGCCCGAGCGAAGGCTCCAGGATGGAGGCCGCCGTTGTCGCTGTCAGGTTCGCACCGAGC
>JAJYYT010000065.1 GCA_021800645.1 Actinomycetes bacterium | reverse complement strand
GCACGAGCTCGACCTGCGGGGCAGCCGCGGCCAGCCGTTGCCACGCCGCATGGCTGACGAACCCGGCCTCGACGGCGACCCGCCTCGCCCCGAGCGAGGCGAGGAGCGCCGGGACGAGGTAGGTGCCGACCGTCGTGGTGCCGCCGATCGTGAGCCGTCCGATCTCGAGCTCCGAGACCTGGCGGACCGCCCGGATGGCCTCGTCGGCGAGGACGAACAGCCGCGTCACGTACTGGAGCAGCACCGCGCCCTCCTCGGTGAGGCGGATGTGCGCGCCGGAGCGGTCGAAGAGGCGGACCTGCAGCGACGCCTCGAGGCGTCGGACGTGGGTCGAGACGGACGGCTGGCTCATGAAGAGCCGCTCGGCCGCGGCGGAGAAGCCGCCGGACTCCGCGACGGTCTTGAAGACCCAGAGGCGGTAGTAGTTGATGTCGACCCCCGAGGTCATGGCCAATCGTACCCGTGGCGGTGCTGCGGCAACGGGGTGGCCGGACCGTCCGTGCCCGCGATCTCAGCGCTCCCGTAGGGCGTCTCCCAAGGCGTCCACGAAGCGCGACAGCTGGGCGAGCGACAGATGCCCCATCGTGGCGACCCGGAAGATCTCCGAGGACAGGTTGCCTTGGCCGGCGTAGATGACGAACCCCCGGGCCCGCAGCCGGTCGTGGAGGGTCGTGTAGTCGATCCCATTGGGCAGCTTGAGCGCGGTGACACAGTTCGCGCGGTAGGGCTCCTCGACGAGGATCTCGAGCCCGAGGGCGTCGTAGCCCTTGCGGACGAGCTCCGCGCGCTCACGGTAGTCCTCCGCGCGCTTCTTGTGGCCGCCTTCCTCCTCGAGCTCCTTGATCGCCTCGTCGAGCGCATAGCACACCTGCACCGCCGGGGTGAAGGGCACGTCACCCTTGCGCTGGCCGTCGAGGTAGGTCGCGGCGTTCAAGTAGAGGCTGCGTTCGGGCACCTGGCGGAGCCGTTCGATGCCTTCGGCGGAGACGAGGACGAAGGAGATGCCCGGCAGACCGTGGAGCCCTTTGTTCGCGGTCCCCGCGATGAAGTCTCCGCCGATCCCGGCGAGCTCCTGCTCCTCGCAGGCCATCGAGCTGATCGCGTCGACGCAGAACACGACGGGGCGCGAGGCGAGCGCACGGCCGATCTCCGCCACAGGGTTCAAGAGCCCCGTCGAGGTCTCGTGCTCCACGCACGCGACCGCGTCGACGTCGGCGTGGCGGTCGAGCACGGCCACCACCTCGGCGGGGTCGGCCGGCACCGTGTTGGGTGAACGCACCTCGACCACCTCGATGCCGTGGGTCCGCGCGATCCGGGCGATGCGCTCGCCGTAGACACCGTTCACGACGACGAGCATCTTGCGGCCCGCGCGCACCGAGCTGATCGTCGCCATCTCGAGGGATGCGGTCCCCGAGCCGGTGAGCACCACGGCCTCGTGGGTGCTCGCCACCCCGAGCGAGCGGACGAGCCCGTCTCGGATCGAAGCGAGGAGCTCGGAGAATTCCGGCTCGCGGTGGCACATGTCGCCACGCCCCAGCGCGGCGCGCACCCGCTCGGAGGTGCAGGCAGGCCCCGGGTTCAGCAGGACCAGCGGTTCTTCGACGTCCACGGCGGCACCTCCTTGGTTCGAGCGCGGCGTTCATGCCTCTGGCAGTCCTGCGCCGCCCGGGTGCGAGTATCGCCGAGCGGTCCGCCGCCGACCAGTGGCGATCGCCTATGCCGCCGATAGCGTCCGCTGGCCGACTATGGCGGCGATTGGCCGAATGGTGGTGCACGCTGCGGCCAGACGGAGGGACACTGTCACGATGAGGCGAGCGCGGGCGAGGATCGTCTCTTCGGGCCGAGCATGAGCGGGCCTCTTCCCAGCCGTGCCAGGGTGGTGGTCGTCGGAGGAGGCATCGTCGGCACGAGCGTCGCCTATCACCTGGCGAAGCTCGGCTACGCAGACCTCCTCCTTTTGGAGCAGGGACGGCTGTCCTGCGGGACCACCTGGCACGCGGCCGGGCTGGTCGGCCAGCTGCGTGCGACCGAGAGCCTCACTCGGCTCATCCAGTACTCCGCCCGGTTGTACGGCGAGCTGGAGCAGGAGACCGGGCTGGGCACCGGCTTCAGACGGTGCGGCGGGGTGACCGTCGCCCGCACCGCCGACCGCATGGTCCAACTGCGGCGCTCGGCCGCCGTCGCCGAGGCGTTCGATCTGGAGTGCGAGCTCGTCAGCCCAGCCAGGGCGAAGGAGCTGTACCCGATCCTCGAGACCGGCGACCTGCTCGGGGCGATCTGGCTGCCCGGCGACGGGACCGTGAACCCCGTCGACGTGACCAGCTCCCTTGCCAAGGGTGCCCGAGATCGCGGCGCGCTCGTCCTGCAGGGCATCCGCGTCGTCGGGATCGACCAGCGGCACGGGGCCGTCTCGGGCGTCAGGACCGATCACGGCGACGTCGAAGCCGAGATCGTCGTGAACTGCGCCGGACAGTGGGCGAAGGCGGTCGGTGCGCTGGCGGGCGTGAACGTGCCGCTCCACTCGGCCGAGCACTTCTACGTCGTCACCGAGCAGATCGACGGCGTCCATCGGGACCTGCCGGTGCTGCGCGACCCGGACGGCTACACGTACTTCAAAGAAGAGGTCGGCGGCCTCGTCGTCGGAGGGTTCGAGCCGAAGGCCAAGCCCTGGGTCGCGCCCGACGAGCTGCCGTTCCCCTTCGAGTTCCAGCTCCTCGACGAGGATTGGGACCATTTCTCGTTCCTGATGGACAACGCCCTGCAGCGGATCCCCGCCCTGGGACGTGCCGGCATCAAGAAGATGTACAACGGACCCGAGAGCTTCACCCCGGACAACCAGTTCGTCCTGGGGGAGGCGCCGGAGGTGAAGAACTTCTTCGTGGCCGCCGGGTTCAACTCCGTCGGGATCGCCTCGGCCGGCGGCGCAGGACGCGCCCTGGCCGAATGGATCGTGAACGGGGAACCGACGAGCGACCTGACGGGCGTCGACATCCGCCGCTTCGCCTCGTTCAACGGGAACAACCAGTGGCTGCACGACCGTGTCGCCGAGGTCCTCGGTCTTCACTACGAGATCCCCTGGCCCAACCGCGAGCTCACGACGGCCCGGCCGTTCCGCCGTTCGCCCGCCTACGACCGTCTCGCGGCCGCAGGAGCGTCGTTCGGCTCGAAGATGGGATGGGAGCGGGCCAACTTCTTCGCTCCTCCCGGCTGCGATCCGCAGCTCGAGTACACCTGGGGCAAGCCCAGCTGGCTGCCGTGGTCGGCGGACGAGCAGCGCTCGACGCGCCAGCGCGTCGCGCTCTACGACCAGACCTCCTTCGGCAAGCTGCTGGTGAGCGGGCGCGACGCCGAGGAGCTGTTGCAGTGGCTGTGCACCGCCGACATGGCCGTCTGCCCGGGCCGGGTCGTCTACACCGGCATGCTGAACGGGCGCGGCGGCTACGAGTCCGACGTGACGGTCACCAGGCTGAGCCCCGACGAGTACCTCGTGGTGACCAGCTCCGCGTCGGTCGAACGCGACCGTGACTGGATCGCCCGGCACGTCCGTGCGGACCAGCACGTCGCCGTGACGGACGTGACGTCCGCGCTCGCCGTGTACGGCGTCATGGGGCCCAGCTCCCGGGCACTGCTGACCAAGCTGTCGCGCGCGGACCTGTCGAACGAGGCGTTTCCGTTCTCCACCAGCCGGGAGATCGACGTGGGCTACGCCACGGTGCGAGCCACGAGGATCACCTACGTCGGCGAGCTGGGGTGGGAGCTGTACGTCGCCCCCGAGCTGGCCGTCGAGGTGTACGAGTCGCTGCTCGACGCCGGTCGGGAGCTCGGCATCGCCCAGGCCGGCTACTACGCGATGAACTCGCTGCGGCTCGAGAAGGGGTACCGGGCATTCGGTTCCGAGCTCACGCCCGAGCGCAATCCGGCCGAGGCCGGCCTGCTGTTCGCCTGCAAGCTCCGGTCCCCAGTGGCGTTCCTCGGCCGCGAGGGCGTCGAGAAGGCCCGGGCCGAAGGCGTGCGCCGCAAGCTGGTGTCCTTCGTGCTCGACGACCCCGAGGTGATGATGTGGGGTGGTGAGCTCGTGGTTCGTGACGGGGCAGCTGTCGGGCTGGTCACCTCGGCGGCGTGGGGCGAGACGCTCGGCGCCTGCGTCGGCCTCGCGTACGTCTGGCGGCGCGACGGGGGGCTCGTCACGCAGGACTACCTCGAGAGCGGCAGGTACGAGATCGACGTCGCCGGCACCCTCAGCCCAGCGACGCTTTCCCTGCGTCCGCCCTACGACCCGAACGGCGTGCGGATCAAGGCGTAGCGACGCGGCCTGGACGGCCTGGACGGCCTAGACAGGCCGCACGTTCTGCGCCTCGGGCCCCTTGCGGCCCTGGGCCAGGTCGAACTCGACCTGCTGGCCTTCCTCGAGGCTCTTGTACCCTTCGCCCACCACGTTCGAGTAGTGCACGAAGACATCCTTCCCCCCGCCGGTCGGGGTGATGAACCCGAAGCCCTTGTCGCTGTTGAAGAACTTCACCGTTCCGGTCGCCATGTTCCTGTTCCTTTTTTCTTTCTCTGTTGCTCTTGCTCTTGTCGCTGTGCTGCTCTTGTCGCTGTGTGTCGCTCCGTTGCCCTGGCGAACGCGTCGGCTCGCGATCGAGGGGATCCGAAGGTCAGGTTCGCCTGCCCCGGGCCAGCTTCTCGTAGGCGCCTCCGCAGCTCGAGGGCTCGCCGAGCTCGCCGTAGGTCCGGCAGCGCGCGTCATCGCACCAACCGACGACCAGCTCCCCGTGACGGACGTCGATGGCGTGCGCGGCGCAGAGCGGGATGTCGGGCAGGATGACCGTGACCGAGTACGACGCGTCGCCGGGGTCCAGGCCCCGAGCCAGCGTCCGGCGCGGCGGCTCGACCATCTCGGTCGCGGGCTCACCGCAGAGCGCGCAGGAGGGTTCGGTTCCTCCCGCCGTCACCGGCGGATGGCCTCTCTGAGCTTGTCCACGCCCTGCAAGCGTCGGATGACCTTCTCTGGCTCCGCGGCGTCCCTGTCACGGATCCGTCGCTCGAGCCGGTCGAGCCGGGCTTCTTCGTGCTCGACCAGCCGCTGGCGCTCGGCGCCTTCGTGCGCTCCGAGCGCCCGGACGAAGCTTCGGTGGGCGTCGACCGCGTGCGCGAGCTCGAGCCGCCGGGCGATCGCCGAGTAGGAGCTGCCGTCCTCGCGCAGTGCCAGGACCTGGGCGTCCACCTCTCGAGTCGTCGGCTGCTGCCGGCGCCCGGTCCGCACACGCTCGGGCGGTGCCGCCGACCGGCGACGAGGCATCGTGGCGTGCGTGCGCCTAGGCATGGAGGCACCCCGATGGGCACACGTCGGGACCGGTCATGACGAGAGCTGTTCGAGCTGGGCCTGGATGCGATCCCGGCGCAGCTCGAACTCTTCCACCGGCACCTCGCCGGCCTCGAGAGCCCGGTGGAGCGTCGCCAAGTCCTCGATGAGCTCTCCTTCGCTTCGAGGTGGCGGGAGGACAGGGAGGACAGGAGGCTGGGAGCCGACGGCACGCCGAGCAGCCTTGCGTTCCGCCTTCGCCTTCGCCTGTTCCAGCTTGTGCTGCTCCCGTTGGCGCTTGCCGACCGAGCTGGCCATCACGAGGCACCGCCCGAGACGGCGACCTGCGACCGCGCAACACCTTCCGTTTGGATGTCGACGACCTGTCCCGGGGGGAGGAAGCCCTGCGAGGGCTCGGTCTGGCGGTGGAAGATGACGAGCTCCGTTCGGATCAGGCCGACTCGGGGAGCTCTCGAACAGGCCACGCCGGCGGTACGCGGGCGTGGCCTGACTCTACCAGCCCCGCCGGCTCCCGTGCGCGGCCTGGCCGCTCGTCGTGCACCGGCTGTGGCGGCCCGCGCCTTGCCGCGCCTTGCCGCGCCTTGCTCACCGCGCCCTGCCTGCGTCAGCTGCTCAGCAGCTCGTGCAGGTCCCGAGCGGTGGTGGGATGGCGCAGCTTCGACATGGCCCGAGCTTCGATCTGGCGGATCCGCTCACGGGTGAGATCGAAGCGGGCTCCGACCTCCTCGAGGCTGTGAGGCTCACCCTGGTCGAGGCCGAAGCGGAGCCGGAGGATCTCCTGCTCCTTTTCGTCGAGGTCGGCCAGCATCGCGGTGACCATGTCCGGTAGCAGGCTGGCTGCGGCCGCCTCGAACGGCGAAACCGCTCCTGCGTCCTCCACCAGGTCGGCGAGCTCTGCGTCGCCGTCGCCGTCGTGGCGCAGCGGCTCGGACAGCGAGGCCGGCGTGGTCGCATGACGGAGGATCTCGACGATCCTGCTCACGCTCACGCCGAGGTCGCTTGCGAGCTCGTTCACGCTGGGTCGCCGACCGAGCTGGGCTTCGAGACGGGCGCGGGCCTTGGAGACCTGGCCGAGGAGCTCACCGGCGTTCACGGGCAGGCGAATCGTTCTGCCACCGTTGGCGATGCCGCGGGCGATCGCCTGGCGGATCCACCAGGTGGCGTAGGTGGAGAACTTGAAGCCCTTGCGCCAGTCGAACTTCTCCACCGCGTGGATGAGCCCAAGGTTGCCCTCTTGGACGAGATCGAGCAACGAAAGATCGGCGCCCTGGTAGCGCTTGGCGATCGAGACCACGAGGCGCAGATTGGCGTTGACGAAGGCCTCGACGGCGAGGTCTCCCGCCTCGACCCTCCGACGAAGCTCGCGGACGCGGCTGGGGCCGAACCCGCTGCCGGTGCCCAGCTCTGCACGCGCCGCGCGTCCGGCCTCGATCGCCTGGGCCAGGCGGGCCTCGTCTTCCTTGGTCAGCAGCCGGTGGCGGCCGATGTCGCGCAAATAGAGGCGGAAAAGGTCCTCTTCGGGCATCTGCGCAGGCTTGTTGGGCACTGGCCCCCATCTCTGGATGCCCGACGATCGAAACGGCAGGCGCACTCGCGCCGAGCGGTGCTCCGTGCCATCGCCGACGGATCCGGGCGTGTCGTCGACGATACGCGACCCCGATCCTACCCCGAACCTGCTCGTCGGCACGCCGGCCGCGATTCGGCTATGCTCACAGGGACGCCGGGGGCGCAGGCCTGCGGCGACCGGCGATGTTCGCCGGTTGGGCCCACGAGACTTCGCATCGAGTCGGCCATCTTCGCTTCGACCGACTGGAGTCTCATGACCGCATCACCCCGTTCGCTCGCGCCCGTCCGTTTCGCGGATCTCGGCGTTCCCCTCGTGCTGTCGAGCGCGCTCGAGGGCAGCGGCATCACGACCGCCTTCCCCATCCAGGCGGTCACGCTGCCCGACTGCCTCGCCGGGCGCGACGTGTGCGGGAGGGCTCCCACCGGAGCCGGCAAGACGCTCGCGTTCGGGCTGGCCATCCTGTCCCGGCTCACGGCCGCGCCCGGTGGGGCACGGGAGCGACGGCATCCGTCGGCGCTCGTCCTCGTCCCCACCCGTGAGCTCGCAGCCCAGATCGAAGACGTCCTCGCTCCTCTCGCGGCGGCCGTCGGCGCCAGGGTGGCGTCGATCTACGGTGGCGTCGGGTACGCCAAGCAGCAGGCTTCCCTGCGAGCCGGCGTCGACGTGCTCGTCGCATGCCCGGGGAGGCTCACCGATCTGGTCGAGCGGGGCTCGGCCGACCTGTCAGAGGTGGACATGGTCGTCGTCGACGAGGCCGACCGGATGTCCGACATGGGGTTTCTGCCGGCGGTCCGCCGTCTCATCGACAGGACCCGCTCGTCGCGCCAGACGCTGCTGTTCTCGGCGACCTTGGAAGGGCCGGTCGACAAGCTGATCCGCGACTACCAGCGCGACCCGGTGCGCCACGACGTGGAGCTCGCCGACTCGGATCGTGGGGACGTCTCCCATCACTTCTGGCGCGTCGAAGCCCACGAGCGGGTCGCCGTCACGACCGAAGCGGTCGCGGCGGGCGGCCCGGCCATGGTCTTCTGCCGGACCAAGAGCGGCGCGGACCGTCTCTCGGGACGCCTCGCTCGCTCCGGCCTTGCGTCGGCCGCGATCCACGGCAACCGCAGTCAGCGCCAGCGTGAACGGGCCCTGGCGGCGTTCCGCGCCGGTCGGCTCGACGTGCTGGTCGCGACCGACATCGCAGCGCGGGGGATCCACGTGGACGCGGTGCCGCTCGTGGTCCACTTCGACCCCGCTGCCGACGCCACCGACTACGTGCACCGGTCGGGCCGTACCGGACGAGCAGGTGCCGACGGGACGGTCGTGTCGTTGGTCGCCGCCGCGCACCTCGGCGCGATCGGGCTGCTGCAGCGAAGGCTGGGCCTCCCGTCCGGCGTCTCTGCGCCCGACGTCGCCTCCCTCGCTGGCCTTGGCACCACCGGAAGCTCCCGACCCGGTCCGGCGCCAGCGAGACCCGGCGGGGGCGACCCCGGCATCCGCGCGAAGGGCGTGCCGAGCCCGCCCGGTGACCGCACCACGCCCCCGATGCGCGCTCCCCGGCGTCGGAGGCGCCAGGCGAACTGGCGCTGACCTGGGGATCCGAAGCTCGAGCGAGCCGGCCAGCAGCGCAGGGCGAGGCCTCGAGAAGCATCGAGGGGCGTCCGGACACCACGGCTCCTCATCTGCGTCCGCTCGGGACGAGCTCGGCCATCGGGTGGAGGAGGGAATCGGCAACGACCCGGCGGCCCGCTCAGCGGCGGTTCGCGGGAAGTTCACCCGAAGTTCGCGCTGCGGACACCAGCAGTTCAGGAGCAGGTCAACTTGCCCAGCCAAGATGCCTTCCGTCGAGAAGAGGGAGCCATCACGTGCGCGCGTCGACCCGACGCAGAGGAGACCGGCTGTGAGTGACGAGAGGGCGTCGGGGAGCGAGCTGTACCGCCAGCTCGACGAGGCGGAGGTCGGTGCCCGGCACTGGCTCACGGTGGTCACCGCCGGGATGGGGTTCTTCACCGACGCCTACGACCTGTTCATCATCGGCACGGTCACCGTGCTGCTCACGCCGCTCTTCCACCTGAGCACGAACCAGATCTCCTTGTTGAACTCGGCGTCGCTCCTGGCGTCGGTGGCCGGTGCGCTCAGCTTCGGGAAGCTCATGGACGTCCTCGGCAGAAAGCGCATGTACGGCGTCGAGGTGGCGATCCTCGTGATCGGGGCGATCTTGACGGCGTTCGCGTGGAGCTTCACCTCGCTGTTCGTCTTCCGCCTCGT
>JAJYYT010000064.1 GCA_021800645.1 Actinomycetes bacterium | reverse complement strand
AGGTCCAAAAGGCAGCGTCGAGCTCCGGCCACCCCGAGGTGCTCCTCGTCGACGCCGGGTCCGCTCCGTCGGAGCGAGCGGCGCTCTACCGGGCCTGCGACGCGTTCGTCTGCCCCGAGCGCGCCCAGGGTGACCCGGCGACCCTGCTCGAGGCGATGGCCTGCGGCGTGCCACCGGTGTTCCTCGGCGGCGGCGCCTTCGACGAGCTGTGCGGACCGGAAGAGGGCTACGTGGTAACGGCGCGCGAGGTCGAGGTCGCTCCCCGAGAAGCCGGCGTCCTGGCAGCGGCCGGGCGCATGTGGCACCTCGAGCCTCGGCGCTCGGCGCTCGGCGCTGCGCTGCGCGAGGCGGCAGGCAACAGGGGCGCCCGGAGATGGAAAGGGGAAGCCGCCCGCAGGCGGGTGCTCAAGCACGCGCCCGCTCATCCCGATACCTGAGGCATGTCCAGCACCTCGCCTGTGCCCGGAACGGCACCGGGGATCTCCTCGGCGAACAGGCGAGAGGGCTCGATCCTGTGGTGTGCACCGTTCCTGAACCACTCCGGCTACGGCGAGGAGGCCAGGGGCTTTCTCCGAGGGCTCTCCGCCCTCGGGTGGCACGTCGCGGCACGAAGCGTAGGAGATGCCTCGGCGTCCGCCGTCGCGTCGCTCCGGCGCCCTGAGGGAGCGCAGCTGCGCCGCGCCCTCGAGAAGAGCCCGGTCGCGCCCGTGACCGCGCTCTTCCACGTCCCTGGCTACGCCGTCGGCCCTGTCAGCGGTGCGTCACGGACGATCGCCCGCACGATGTTCGAGACGGACGGCCTGCCCCGAACATGGGTGGAGAAGCTGAATTGCATGGACGAGGTGTGGGTGCCCTCCTCGTTCAACGCCGAGACGTTCTGCGCGGCTGGCGTCGACGTGCCGGTCCACGTCGTCCCCGGTGGGGTCGACACCGACCTGTGGCGCCCCGACCTTCCTGCGCTCCGGGTGCCCGGAGCGAGGGGAACCGTCTTCCTCGGCGTGTTCGCGTGGAGCTACCGTAAGGCGGTCGACGTGCTCCTCAGGGCGTGGGCCGGGGCGTTCGGGCCGGATGACCCCGTCTCTCTCGTGCTGCGCTGCGACCCGCTCCCCGTCGCAGCGGGGCGAAGACCCGAAGCGCCCGAGGCCCTCTTGGCCCAGGAGCTCTGCCGACTGGACCTCGACCGCAGCGCGCTCGCGCCGATCGTGGTGCTCAGCACGCCTCTTTCCCAGTGGGACATGGCCAGGCTGATGGCCGCTGCCGATGTCTTCGTCGGCGTCTCCAGGGGCGAGGGATGGGGTCGTCCGCTCCTCGAGGCGATGTCCTGCGGCCTCCCGGCCATCGGGACCCGCTGGAGCGGGAACCTCGAGTTCATGACCGACGACAACAGCCTCCTCATCGACATCGAGGGGCTAGTCGAGATCGACGAGCGCATGGAGGTCGAGCACTTCTGGGGCATGCGCTGGGCGGAACCGTCGGCAGAGCACCTTTCCGAGGTCCTGCGGCGCTCGGCGACCGACGCCGACCTCCGGATCCGGCTCGGCTCCCGGGCACGAGCTGACGTCGTCGAGCGATGGAGGTGGGAGAACGCCGCAGCGGTGGCCGACGCGCGGCTTCGGCAGCCCGCGGCGGTCCCGCCGGCCAGCCGCGCCAGTCGGCTCAGGGTCCGCTGGTGCGGAGACTTCTACGCGGACAGCGGCTTCGCCAAGGTGAACCGCGACCTCTGCATGGCGCTCGCGCGCGACGAGCTCTTCGACGTCGAGCCGGTGACCGCCGAGCCGCCTCCCTACCCTGACGACCACCGAGCGGTGGTGCAGCGCATCCTCGCCCACCACACCACGCGCCCGGGCGCGCCCGTCGAAGTCGAGGTGCGAGACGGCTGGCCGCCGAACTTCGCGGCGCCGGCGCGAGGGCGGCTCGTCATCATGCAGCCCTGGGAGTTCGGCGGCGTGCCCGCGGACTGGGTCCGGGGGGTGGAGGCCGCAGACGAGGTGTGGGTCCCAACCACCTGGGTGCGCGACTGCTACGTGCGAAGCGGCGTTCCGTCGGACAAGGTCGTGGTCGTCCCCCACGGCATCGACACGACGACGTTCTCGCCCGCCGGTCCGAAGCTCGCGCTCGGCACCGAGAAGGGCGTGCGGCTGCTCTTCGTGGGCGGGGCGATCGCGAGGAAGGGGTTCGACCTTCTCCTCGACGCCTACCTCGAGACCTTCTCCCCCGACGACGACGTCTGCCTGGTGCTGAAGCTCTTCGGGGCAGACGGCCCCTACCGCCACATCTCGATGGACGAGCGCGCCAGGGCCGCGGCAGCCGATCCCGCCGCCCCTGCGATCGAGATCGTCGAAGGGCGGCTCACCACAGCAGAGATGGCCGCGCTCTACCGTGCGTGCGACGTGCTCGTCCACCCGTACCGGGGGGAGGGGTTCGCGCTGCCTGTCGCCGAGGCGATGGCGTGCGGGCTCCCCACCGTGGTCACGGGCTACGGCGCATGCCTCGACTACTGCGACGACGAGACGAGCTGGCTCGTCCCCGCGACGCTCGAGCGCGTGCATCTGCCCGACGTCACTGCCTCGCCCGCTGGGTTCTGGCTCGCCGAGCCGGACAGGGCGGCCCTGAGGGCGACGTTGCGCCGAGCGGTCGAATCGGGCGCCCTGCGCCGCTCCAAGGGCGCCGCAGGGCGCAGACGTATCGAAGGTGGGTACACCATCCAACACGCCGCCGCCTACGCCCGCGGGCGCCTCGCATCGCTCGCCCAGGGACACGGCCGCCACGATGCCGCTTCGAAGGACCGTGTCGATGCCCTGTCCAAGCTCACCGCGACCGGCTTCCAGAAGGTCAACGACGTCCTCGCCGACCTGAGAAGCGAGCTCGCGACGCTCAAGGTCGAGGCCTCGGTCCTGAGAGACGGCACGGTCGCCCTTCCGCCACAGCTCGTCGTCCAAGGACGAGCCGGTCGGCCGGTCATCGGGTTCAGAGACGCTCACGACCTCGAGGAGGGGTACGCGGACTTCGAGGACGTCTTCCGGGCACCCGAGGCGACGATCCGGCGCCTCCAGCGCGTCTACCTCCCGCTGCTCGAGGCGCGCGCGCCGGTCTTCGACTTCGGCTGCGGACGTGGCGAGATGCTCGAGCTGCTGAGGGAATCGGGCGTCGACGCCTATGGTGTGGACGCCGACGCGTCGATGGCCGAGCGGGCCAAGGCCAAGGGACTCGACGTCGAGTGCGACGACGCGCTCGCCCACTTGGCCAAGCTCCCAGAAGGCTCCCTCGGCGCCGTGTTCTCGGCCCAAGTCGTCGAGCACCTCCGAGGGCCTGACGTCGAGGCGTTCTTCGTCCAGGCTCGTAGAGCGCTTCGGGAGGGGGGCGTCCTCGTCGCCGAAACGGTGAACCCTCACTGCGCCTTCGCCCGCAAGAACTTCTGGATCGACCTCACCCACCGGCACCAGGTCTTCCCGGAGGTCGCGGTGCTCCTGTGCCGTCATGCGCGGTTCAAGGAGGCAACGGTGCTCTTCCCCCAGGGATCCGGCGAGCTGGCCGAGGACCTGCTCACCTGCTTGGACTACGCCGTCGTCGCGACTCGATAGGCCTCTGTGGCGGGACGAGCTTCAGGTCATGCGCCCTGGCGCCGATAACCAGTTTGCGGCCAGGACGGCGGCGGTGTGCCCGCGAGGAGATAGCGGGATGGAACGTCCCTCGTCGTCCGGAGCGACTCGTGAACCTGCGACAGCGGATGGGGCTCTTCGGGGTTCCGGCCATCGTCATCGCCATCGTGGTGATGCTCGTCGTGCCGATCCCGACCGTCTTGCTCGACATCATGATCACGCTCAATCTGAGCTTCGCGTTGGTGGTCCTCCTCACCACCATGCACGTGCGCAAGCCCAAGGACTTCTCCACCTTCCCCACGCTCCTCCTCGTCGCGACGCTGTTCCGGCTCGCCTTGAACGTGAGCGTCACGAGGATGGTGCTCCTCCACGGCTACGCGGGCTCCGTCGTGAACGCGTTCGGCAACTTCGTCGTCGGTGGGCAGATCGTCGTCGGCCTCGTCATCTTCCTGATCCTGATCGTGATCCAGTTCGTCGTCGTGACCGCCGGCGCGGGGCGCGTCTCGGAGGTGGCTGCCCGGTTCTCCTTGGACGCCATGACGCCGAAGCTGGTGGCGATCGACGGTGACCTGAGCGCAGGCCTCATCGATCGAGAGGAGGCGATCAGGCGCCGCAAGGAGATCGACAACGCCTCGGAGTTCTACGGGTCGATGGACGGCGCGTCCAAGTTCGTGCGAGGCGATGCGGTGGCCGCGCTCGTGATCGTGCTCGTCAACCTGATCGGGGGTTTCGCCGTCGGGGTGATCGAGCACCACGACTCGGTCAGCCAGGCGATCCATACGTACTCGATCCTGTCGGTTGGTGACGGGCTCGTCTCCCAGATCCCCGCCCTCCTCCTCTCGATCTCCACCGGCATCATCGTCACGCGCACCGCGACGACCGACGAGGACTTCGGCTACGACGTCGCCACCCAGTTCGGCAACCAACCAAGGGCGGTGCAGATCGCGGGCATCGCGGTGCTCCTCATGGGCCTCGTACCGGGGCTCCCCCATGTCCCGTTCTTGATCGTCGGCGCTCTGCTGCTCCTCTTCGCCGGCAGGATCATCAAAGTGGCGAGCACCCACAGTGAAAAGGAGAGGGCGGAGCGCGAGCAGGCCGAGCTCCCCGTGGAGCCCGACAGCCCTCACGCGCTCGCCGCCGAGATCAAGGTGGAGCCCTTGCAGCTCGAGATCGCGCCCAATCTGGCGCCGCTCGTCGACGAGACGAGAGGAGGCGACCTTCTCGCGCGCATCCGTGCCATGCGACGCAAGCTTGCTTACGAGAAGGGGATCTTGGTGCCCAAGGTTCGCACGCGCGACGACGTCCAGCTCGACCCCGGGGCCTACGTGATCCGGGTCAACGGCGTCGAAGCCGGCCGCGGGGTGGCTCCGCCGGGCAGGATGCTCGCGATCGGGATCGGGATCGACGCGCTTCCCGGAGAGGCTACGACCGAGCCCGTGTTCAACCTGCCAGCCAAGTGGATCCCCAGTGACATGCGGACGGACGCCCTGGGTCTCTCAGGGATCACCGTGGTCGACCGCGCCTCGGCGATCGTCACCCATCTCGGCGACGTCGCCTCGAAGCACGCCGGAGAGCTGCTCTCCATGCAGCAGGTCCAGACCTTCCTCGACGTCTGCAAAGCATCCGACAAGGTAGCGGTCGACGAGATGGCGGCTGCCCAAGTCACGGTGTCCGACCTCCACCGCGTGCTGGTCTCTCTGCTCGACCAGGGGGTGCCCATCTCCGACATGGTGCGCATCGTCGAGGCCGTCACCGAGAGGGCGCGCGACGTCAAGGTCCACGAAGCCATGGTCGAGGCGGCGCGCCGCGCGCTCGCGCCGGCGATCTCGGCGCAGTACGCGCGAGACGGCGTGCTCCCGGTCGTCACGCTCGACGTGGCGTTCGAACGCCAGCTCGCAGCAGGGGTCCGGGTCGCAGGTGGAGACTCGGAGCTCGTCGTCGAACCATCCGTCGCCGAGCACCTCGTGGGTCGCGCCCGTGCGCTGTTCGAGCAGGCAGCGCGCGAGGGGAAGGAGCCTGTGCTCCTCGTCGCGGGTCCGCTCAGACCAGCGCTCCAGCGGCTCTTCGCGGCTGCGCTCCGGCAGATGGCCGTCCTCTCCGTCGACGAGGTGTCGAGGAACATGCGGATCGAGCGCGTGGGGGTGGTGAGCGGTGCTGCAGTCGTTGCAGCGTGACGAGACCAAGGCAAAGCTCCGCCAAGTGGTCTGCAGGGGCCGTGACCGCGAGCGGGCGATGCGTGAGGTGATGCGCAGCTACGACCCGTGGCAGATCGTCTCGGCCGAGCCCGGCCTCGTCGGCGGGATCCTCGGGTTCTTCCAGCACGAAGGGCTCGTGATCACCGTCGACGAGTCCGCGCGACCCCCCTCCGAGCCGGCGTCTTCAAAGTTGGTCGAAACGTTCTTGGGGGAAGCCCGAGACGATGTGGTGCTCGGGAGCACGCGAGTCGGCCCGCCTGCCGCCGCTGCGAACACGTCTTTCAGCCAGGTCCTCGACGAGGTGGTGAGCTCCTTGGGCGAGGAACCCGGGGAGTACCGCCCAGGCCCGTCATACGTACGAGCCAAGGCCACGGCTGCGACCCGTGCCCTCCCGCCCCGAGCCTTACCGATAGGACACGACGTCCCTGTCCGGTGGGCGACGGCTTGCGAGACGGCGCGCTCGTGCGGCGTTCCTGACGCCCTCATCCCTTCGGAGGTCCCCGACGGCGAGCCCCCCCAGCTCCAGAGCGTGTTCAGTCGCCTCCCCGCACCTCCGCCGCTGCCCCGGACGAGCGGCGGGCTCGTGGCCGTCGTCGGCTCCTCCTTGCGAAGCGACGGCCCGCTTCTCGGGCTTCTCGAGGTCTCCAGCTCGGTGCGCCCGACCGCGCAGGCGATCGCCAGGACGCTCGAGTGCGACGCCGGGGACATCGCGGTCGTCTGCACGCGGATGCCCGACCAAGCGGTCTCCCCGGGTTTGCTCGCACGCAGCCCGGCAGAAGTGGCGTCCTTCGCCCCCGGGTGGCGCAGGGACAAGGTCGGCGTCGCCTCGGTCTACGCACCGGCACTCGGCGAGGACCAGCGCTGGGCCCGCGAAGTGCTGAGGGCCATGCGCCCGTCGTCCGTCGTCGCCGTCGTCTCGGCGATCACGAAGCCCGAGGACGTCGCGAGATGGGTGCGGGCGATCGGCGGCGCCGACGCGCTCGCGCTCGTCGACGTCCGGCGAACCTGCACGCCCGGAGCAGTGCTGTCAATCGGGATCCCCGTGCTCAGCCTCGATGGCGAGTCGGCGACGCCGTCGTGCTGGGCAGGGGTGTGCGCGGCGAGCTCGTCCTGATGGGCGTCCGGCGACCCGAGCTCGTGCTGGCGGCGGCGATCGCGGTCTCGCTCCCGATGCTGCCGTCCTTCGTGAGCGGGGCGATCAGCCCGCCAGCCATCTTGCTGCGCTTCGCGATCGCACTCGCCTTGTGCTGGGCCCTCGGAGCAGTGATCGAGCGGGTCTACGACTCCTACGCGCGCCAGGCGCGCAACACCGCGATCAGAAAGCAGCTCGAAGAGGCGCGTCGTCGTCACGAGGACGAGTGAGCGGGGACTGGGCGTCGCACAGGTCGCCCTGTGTGCCGGCCGCAGCCGTGTTCGCGGCGACGAGCGCCTCCCAGAGCTCCCTGCGGTACACCCGAAGCCCGGGTGCGTCGATGCCGAGACGGACGCAGCTCCTCGCCAGGCGGATCAAGGCGAGGCGTAGCTGCGCGCCGACCGCCTCCCCGCCGAGGGTCAGGCATGGGTGACCGCGCTCGGTCGGTCCGACGCCCAGCTCGAGTCCTTCACCGACCTTGGCCACTTGCCCAGGGCGGCAGAGGAACGAGAACGTCGCGTGCGTCTCCACCGAGAGATGGCCGCGATTGGCGACCTCGATACGCACCTCGTGGTCGTCCACCCATGCCCGGATCGGAGCGCCGACCTCGAGGCGGAGCTCCTCGGCGGACAGCGCCGTCGCGCCGAGGAGGACCGAAGGGGTGATCCTCCCCCCTGCGATCCTCAGCCACACCGTCTGATGCGTCGCCCGGAGGAAGCAGATGTCGATATCGCCCTCGACGTAGATCGATTCGCCGGGACGGCGGTTCAGGACGAGCACGAAGAGGAGTCCTTCCCGTCGGCGTGCCCATCGGGGCTCTCGGGCGTCCAGCGGGCGCTCCCGGCATCCACCGGCACCATGAAGCCGAACCCGCAGTCGTCCTCGAGCACCACCTGGGAGGCGAGGTGGAGCGTGCGGTTGATCACGATGGGCGCACGCAGGTTCACGACGGGAGAAGGCACGTCACGCCTGCGCACGATCACGAGGGTCTGGATCTCCGAGGGATCCGCCACTTCACCGAGCCGGAGCTCTACCACGTCACGCTCGGGCACGATGTAGACGTAGTCGGCGAAGACGAGCCCCGGGGGCACGACGACGAAATTCAGCCCGGGCACGTCGAGCGACACCAGGGACGCGAAGGGCTCGTAGTGCGGCCCTAGGGGTCTCACGACATAGCGACGGGAGCGCTCGAACGCGACGATGGGACGAACGAAGGAGAGCACCGTTCCGCCAGGCGCCCCGTCTGCGTGCTCCGTGCCTGCGTGCTCCTCGAGCGACGGGCTGTTCGGTGAGGTCTCGACGGCCATCTTCTCCTCCTACAAATACGTGAGCAGCGACACTGCGTTCAGCTGCGAGGTGACGTACAGCGCGGCTTTGTACGCGGTCTGCTGCGCCTGCAGGTTCGTGATCGCCTGGGCCATTGTCACGTCCTGGGCCGCCGAGAGCTCCTGCTCGAACGATGTGACGGCCGCAGACGCCTGCTCGGCGAACCCCTGGATCGCCTGCTGATCGGCCCCGAGCTGCCCCGCCTGGGCTTCCACCTTGCTCATGGCGGTCTCAAGCGAGCTGAGCCCTGTGGTCGCGGCCTTGGAGACCGATGCGGATGTTCCCTTTGCCAAGTCGGCGGCGATGGTGGCGAGGATCCCTGTCTTGCCGAGGAGACCTGTCGGCCCTGTCGGGCCGAAGACCGCGGGTCCCGTGACCGACACGGCGACTTGGGTCGCGGGGGCCACCGTCCGCGTCGGCGCCGTGCCGGCGCCGACGTAGGTGCCTGTCGGCCCGTACGCCCGCCTGGGTGTACCGGTCCCCGAGAAGATCGCCTGGCCGGCGTAGAGGGTGTTGGCGAGGTCGATCAGCTGGGTCCGGGCGCTTTCGACCGCCGTCGTGACGCCGGCCACCGTCGCTTGGCTCCCCGTCGTCTGATCACCGGTGAGCCCTTCGAGTGTGCTCACCACCTGCTGGAGGACGCGCATCACCGAGCCCGCCGTCGCGTTCGCCAGCGACAGCCGGCTCGCCCCGTCCTGGGCGTTCGCGGAATACTGCCGGGCACGGGACACCGCGGCCTCGAGCTGCAAGATGTCTGCAGCCTGTGCGGGGTTGTCCGACGGCAGGTTCACCACTCGCCCCGTCGCGATCTGTGTCTCGGAGGTCGCGATCTGCGCCTGGTCGGAGCCCAGGGCGCGCTCCAGAGATCCGGCGAGGACGCTCGGCGTCACGACGATGGGCGCGGTGCCGGATCCCCTGGGA
>JAJYYT010000063.1 GCA_021800645.1 Actinomycetes bacterium | reverse complement strand
GCGCACGGCGTCGCGGTCGCGCAGGTAGATGTTGTCCCCCATGCCGATCTCGTCGCCGTAGTAGACGATCGGCGTGCCCGGCAACGAGAAGAGCAGGCCGTTCATCATCTCGATCAGCGTCCTGTCGTTCCCGAGGAGCGGTGCGAGGCGGCGCCGGATCCCGACGTTCACCCGAGCTCGCGGCTCCTGCGCGAAGGAGCGGTACATGTAGTCGCGCTCTTCGTCGGTGACCATCTCGAGGGTCAGCTCGTCGTGGTTGCGCAGGAACAGCGCCCACTGGCAGCCCGGCGGCGCAGGCGGGGTCTCCGCCAGGATGTCGACGATCGGGTACCTGTCCTCCTGGCGGGCGGCCATGAACATGCGCGGCATGAGCGGGAAGTGAAAGGCCATGTGGCACGCATCGCCGTTGCCCATGTACGCGACGGCGTCCTCGGGCCATTGGTTCGCCTCGGCGAGCAGCATCCGGTCCGAGTAGCGACCATCGATGTGCGCGCGCAGACGGCGCAGGTACTCGAACGTCTCGGGGAGGTTCTCGCAGGAGGTGCCTTCACGAGCGTACAGGTAAGGAACGGCGTCGAGCCTGAGGCCGTCCACTCCCATCTCCAGCCAGTAGTCGACGACGTCGAACATCGCCTCCTGCACCGCCGGGTTGTCGTAATTCAGGCTCGGCTGGTGCGAGTAGAAGCGGTGCCAGAAGTAGGCGCCCGCGACGGGATCGAACGCCCAGTTGGAGCTCTCGAAGTCCCGGAAGATGACGCGCGCGTCCTTGAAGCGGTCTGGAGTCTCGCTCCACACGTAGAAGTCCCGGTACGAGCTTCCCGGCCGCGATCGCCGGGCGCGCTGGAACCACGGATGCGCGTCCGAGGTGTGCGCGAGGACGAGCTCGGTGACGACGCGCAACCCACGGCGATGCGCCTCGCGCAGGAACGTCCGGAAGTCCCGCAAGGTCCCGTACGACGGATGGACGTCGCGATAGTCCGCGATGTCGTACCCGTCGTCGCGCAACGGAGACGGGTAGAAGGGCAGGAGCCAGAGGGTCGTCACGCCGAGCTCCTCCAGGTAGCCCAACTTCTGGGTGAGGCCCCGGAAGTCGCCGACGCCGTCGCCGTTGCTGTCGCTGAACGCCCTGACGTGCAGCTCGTAGAAGACGGCGTCCTGGTACCAGTGGGCCTCACCGCCCACCGGGACGCTCCTCGCCATCTGCGCCGGGCGCTCTTCGGCGCGCTCACCGGTGACCGTCACGACGCGTCCTTTGAGGCCGTCTCCCGCTCCTTTGCCGAGGCCGTCTCCCGCTCGATCGCGAGCACGTGCGCGGGCATCGCCGCTGGATCGAGGATGACGAAGCTCTGCGTTCCCTCCCATCGGTAGCGCGCGTCCGTGAGCAGGTCGTGGACTTCGATCGGCTCGCCTGAGCCGCCGCCGAATTGCCCCAGTTGCACCCAGCCGGACTGTGGGTACCTCGGATCCAGGTTCACCACCACGAGCACGGCGTCGTCACCCGACGTCTTCGAGTACGCGATCAGCTGGTCGTTGTCGGTCGCATGGAACCGCAGCGTGTCGTTGCGCTGGAGGGCCGGATGCGCCCGCCGCGCGGCGTTCAGGCGCGCCATGAGCGGAGCGAGGCTGTCCGGCCTGCCGAGGTCCCAATGGCGAACGGCATACTTCTCCGAACCTGCGTACTCCTCGGAGCCGGGCGAGCGCGGCACGTGCTCCTGCAGCTCGAACGCGGGCCCGTACACGCCATAGCTCGCCGCGAGCGTCCCTGCGAGGACCAGGCGGGACACGAACGCCGCCCTACCTCCGCTCTGGAGCACCTCGGTCAGGATGTCAGGCGTGTTCGGCCAGAAATTCGGACGGAAGAAGTGCGCGACGAGCTCGAGCTCCCTCATGTAGGACTCGAGCTCCCACTTCGTGTTGCGCCACGCGAAATAGGTGTAGGACTGCGTGAACCCGAGCTTCGCCAATCGGTACATCACCGAGGGCCGGGTGAACGCCTCGGCGAGGAAGATCGTGTCCGGGTGGTCGTCCTTCACGGTCGAGATGAGCCACTCCCAGAACGCGAAGGGCTTCGTGTGCGGATTGTCGACACGGAAGACGCGTACGCCGTGGCCGATCCAGAAGTGGACGACGTCGAGCAGCGCGAGCCACAGCCCCCACCAATCGTCGCTCTCGAAGTCGAAGGGGTAGATGTCTTCGTAGGACTTCGGAGGGTTCTCCGCGTAGCGGATCGAACCGTCGGGGCGGTGCCGGAACCATTCGGGATGCTCACGCACCCAGGGGTGGTCGGGCGAGCACTGGAAGGCGAGGTCCGTTGCGACGGCGATCCCCCGCTCCGCTGCCGCCGCGACCAGGGCGTCGAATTCCGCGAAGGTGCCGAGAGCGGGATCGATCGAGCAGTGACCGCCTTCGTGCGACCCGATCGCCCACGGGCTCCCAGGGTCACTGCTGCCTGCCTGGGTGCTGCCGTCCCGGCCCTTGCGGGCCGTCGTGCCGATCGGCTGAAGTGGCGGCAGGTACAGGACGTCCGCGCCCAACCCCTCGATGTAGTCGAGGCGCGCACGGACGTCTGCCAGGGTCCCCGGCCGGCCTGGATCGGGCGACGCACCTCTCGGGAACATCTCGTACCACGTCGAAAAGCGCGCCCGTTCGGGGTCCACGAGCACCGTATAGGTCGCCGACGTCGTCGCGTCCCATGTCGGCCGGTGGCGGCGGACGAGCTCGAGGAGCCCGGAGCCGCGCAGCATCCCGCCCACGGTCCCGTCGTGCGCGCCACCGGCATGGTTCGCGCCGAGCAGGCCGAGCGGGCCGCCGACCAACGGGTCGAGCTCGACCGGAGACTCCAAACCATGAGTCGCGGTCTCGATGCAGTTCGCGACCGCCACGAGCGCCAGCTTCTCGGAACCGCTCGCCCGCGCCGCCGCCTTCGCCAGCAGCTCCGCACCGACGAGCAGCTCCCCGCGCACGTCCTGGCCTGCGCCGGCGCGCGCGAGCAGGTCGCGTAGCCACGTCGCGTACCGGTCGACTCCGGCACGAACCACGAAGCGGTAGCGGCCGACCTGCTCGACCCCGAAGGCCCCGCGCCAGCGGTCGTCGCCGAGCGACGCCATCTCGGCGGTCGTCCACGTCGGCTCGCCGTCGCGCTGGAAGCGCAGCTCGCACGCCAGCAGGTCGTGACCGTCGCAGAACGCGGTCGCTTCGACGGCGACGATGTCGCCGACCGCCGCCTTGGCCGGGAACCTCCCACCCTCCACCGCGGGCCGGACGTCCTCGATCACCGCTCGCGCCACCCTCATCGGCTTTGGCAACGGGGTCTTTGCTTCGCCGTGGTCGCGCTTCTCGCGCCGACCAACGCTGGCGCGCGGTGTCACCATCGCGCTGTCGCCTCCCTCGCTTCGCGATTATTCGGGAACCGCGCGCCCGGCTGCCCCGAGCGCAAGGAGCAGCTTGCCGCAGACCTCACGTTGCTCGATCCTTCGCAGCGCCTCGTTCACGTCCTCGAGCGCCAGGACCGAGTCGATCTTGACCGACATCTGGCCGTCGCGCACGGCGGCGAGCGCGCCGGCGATGCTGCGGCGCGCGGCGTCCTCGGGCTCGATGAGCCCGCCGTAGCCGAGAATGGACAAGCTCTTGCGGTACAGGGCTCGAAGCGGCACGCGCCCTTCACCGTCCGCGCTGGTGCCGAACAGGACCAGCCGCCCGCGCGGCTCCAATGCCTCGACGGCGGCGCCCGTGTAGCCGTCGCCCAGCGCGTCGAAGACGACGGTCGGGCGAAGCTCGGCGACAGCAGCCGGGAGCGTGGCGGGGCCGGCGACCACCGACCGGTCGGCGCCGCTTTCCTCGATCCCGTGCGCCTTCGACGGGTTCTCGGTGTGCCCCCAGACTTGCGCGCCGAGCGAGTGGACCATCGACACGATCATGCTGCCGACGCCTCCGCTCGCGCCCAGCACCAGGACGCGATCCTCCGGCATCACCCTGGCGAGCCCGGTGACCGTGCGGTACGCCGTCGCGCCCGCGACGCCGAGTGCCGCCGCCGCCTTCGGCTCGACGCCTTCGGGAAGGTCGATGCACGCCGCGCGAGGCACGACGGCGGCATCCGCCCAGAGCCCGTCGCGCGTCGTGCCGAGCCCGTGGCCGTGCAGCACCACCCACCGCCCCTCCGCGCGTCCCACCCCTTCGACCCCGAGGGTGCGCGGGACCGGTGCGTCGGGGGCGACGGTGCCGAGCGCTCCGTAGCGGTCCACGGGGTTCACGCCGGCGAACGCCATCTCCACCAGGACCTCGTCGGGGCCTGGGACAGCGAGCGGGACGCGTCGTACCAGGAGCGGCCGCCCGTGCTCGACGAGCCGCGCCGCACGCACCGTACGCTCGACCGTTGCGTCCTTTGCCGTCATTGGCGGCATCCTACGGCCATGCCTTCGGTCACGAGCCCCCACGACCACCCCTGGCGCGTGGGTAGGCTCGGCTCGTGGCACCCAAGGACGACATCCCCGAAGCGGACCGTCTCGAGCAGGAGGCGCCGGCGACGAGGGACGAGCGGGACCATCGTCCCATCCCGCCGGACGTTCCGGACGCGGACGTGCTCGAGCAGGAGCTCCCGCTCGTGGAGGAGGACGAGACGGTCGGCATCGACGCCGAGCGGACCGAGCCGGTGTCCGACGAGGACTGGACGTCCACACCAGCGGGCTGACCTCTGCGGCTCGGACGCGGGGACGATCAGCAGCCGTGCCATGAGCGGTGCGCCCCGAGCCTGCGCCACCGCCGTCGTCCTCGTGGCCTCCTTCGTCGCAGGATCCGTCCCTTTCTCCCAGCTCGCAGCGGGGTGCTTCGCCGGCGTCGACCTGCGGCAAGTGGGCTCGGGCACCGTCTCGGGCAGCGGGCTCTACGAGGTCGCGGGGTTCGGGCCGCTCGCCGTCGCCGGGGTCCTCGAGGTGGCCAAGGGTGCTGCCGGTCCCCTGCTCGCGCGCCTCGTCCCCGGCTGGCCGTCCGGGAAGCGCGCGCCCGGCGAGCCCCGGAGCCTCACCCTCCTCGACGCCGCAGCGGCGGGGGCGGCGATCGCCGCCCACAACTGGTCACCCTGGCTACGCGGCGCCGGAGGCCGGGGGCTCTCCCCCGCGCTCGGCGCGACCCTCGCGCTCGCTCCCGAAGGCACCGCCGTGCTCGTCGCGGGCATGGTTGCCGGGCGGCTTCTCCGCCAGAGCGGGATCTCGACGCTCCTCGCCACGCTCGGACTGGTCCCCGTGCTCGGCGTGCGCAGAGGCTGGCGCGGGGCTGCGCTCGGGCTCTCGATCTGTGCCCCCGTCCTGACCAAGCGCGTGCTCGGCAACCATCCCCTGGGACCGCGGGCGGGCTCGGGCTCGCAACGGGCCGAGGCGCGGACGTCGGCAACCGCTCGCTTCTTCTCCCGGCTCCTGTTCGACCGGGAGCCAGGAACGCGGGACGCTGCCGCGCCGGACGGGGACCGGAGCCTTGTCGCCACGTCGTGAGACGATCGTGCGCGCTGACACTGCAGCTAACCCCATGACGCTGCAGGGAAGCTGTCCGAGCGAGATCCGTCCCGGCTCCCAGGACGAACACGCCGGACCCCAGGACGAGGTCGTGGTCGTGACCGACAGCGCAGCGTCCCTCCCGTCCGACGCGGTCGCCGCGCTCGGCGTGCATGTCGTGCCGATGACGCTCGAGGTCGGTGGCTCGGTCTACCCCGACGGCGCGCTCGATCCCGCCGCGGTCGTCCAGCGAGCGTCCCACTTGCGCGTGACCACGTCTGCGCCGAGCCCCGGCGCCTACCTTGAGGCGCTCGCGGCGGCCGGCAGCCGCCCCGTCGTCGTCACGACCGTTGCCCGTCGCACGAGCGCGTCCTACGAGTCCGCGCTCGCCGCGGCCGGCTACCGGCGAGCTGGCCGCGTGGAAGTCGTCGACACCCAGACCGCGGCCGGCGGTCAAGGGCTCGTCGTGATGGCTGCCGCTCGTGCCGCTCGCTCTGGGAACAGCCTCGAGGAGGTGGCGACGACTGCCCGTGCGGTGGCCGCGCGCGTGCGCCTGCTGGCCTTTCTCGAGCAGCTCGACTCCCTTGCGCGCAGCGGGCGCGTGCCGGGCGTCGCCGCGCGTGCCGGACGGTCGCTCGGCGCGCGGGCGGTCTTCGAGCTCACGCGAGGGCGAGTCCGAAGCCGCCGTCCTGCACGCACCCTCGACGGCGCGGTTGGGCGCATCATGGCCGCCTGCACGGCCGGCTCCCAGGCGGGAGCTCGGCTGCGAGCTGCGGTGCTGGAGGCGCAGGCACCATGCGGGGCCGAGGCGCTCTTGGCGGCAGTGCACGAGCTCGCCCCGGATGCAGACGTCTACAGGGCTCCCTTCAGCTCGGTCATGGTCGCCCACACCGGGCCTGGGCTCGCCGGGCTCGCATGGTGGTGGGAACCGAGCCCTCAGTCCCCGAGCCCCCCTGCCTCTTGATCGCCGACCACGCCCTTTGCTGACGCGTGCTCGTCACCGAGCTCTTCACGCGCCCAGCGCGGCGCGTGCCGCTGCGCCCAGGCGACCGTGACCCATCCGCGCAGCATCGAACGGAGCGCGTCCTTGTGGGTGAAGGCCATGACGACGTGGCCGAGGACCACGGCCACGACGAGGAATGCGAGAACCTCGTGCACGAACGTCGCCCCCGTGCGCCATCCCACCGGGAAGAGGCCGAACCACTTCATGACGATCCCGGTGGCGAGGAAGACCGCCATCGAGCCGCCGACGAACAACGCGTTCAGCTTCTGAGCGGGGTTGAACTTGTCTCTGTCGAGATCTCGGGCGGTCCCGAAGCTCCAGAGCCACTCGAGCTCCTCTCGGGTCCAGCGGTTGAAGCGCCGCACGTCGCGCCGCATCCTGGCGCCCCACGGACCGACGAGCGACACGACCAGCGGGACGCCCCAAGCGATCCCTGCCCAGACGTGGATCGTGGCGACCAGGGCATGGCGGCCGACGACGCGCTCGACCGAAGGGAAGTACAGCGGAAGCGCCGTGGCGACGAGCACGCCGAAGAGCAAGGCGTTGGCCCAATGCGCAGCGCGCTGCACGCGGTCGAAGCGAAGGAGGCGCACCGGGGCACCCGGCCGCCCTGCAGGACGGCGGACGGCGTCCTCAGGCACCAGGTGGCGGTGTCGCCGACGTGGAGCCGTCGAGCCAGCCGTTGACCGGATAGCCGTACTGCTCCCAGTACCCGGGGTCCACCGCGTCGACCACCCGGATGGCAGAGAGCCACTTGAGCGACTTGTAGCCGAACATCGGTGCGACGTAGAGCCGCACCGGTCCTCCATGGTCGGTCGTGATCGGGGCACCGAGCATGCGGGTGGCGACGATCACGTCCGGTAGGCGCGCCTGCTCCAGGGTGAGGCTCTCGGTGTCCGTCTCGTCGTAGGAGTCGAAGGCGAGCGCCACGGCGCCAGGCCGGACCCCGACGGTGTCGAGGAGGTGCGACAGCTGCACTCCCTCCCAGTGGACGCCCGGGACGCGCCAGCCCGTGACGCACTGGAACGTCCTCACGAGCCGGACATGGGGCATCGCCTCCAAGTCGGCGAAGCTGAACGTCGCGGGACGCTCCACCAGCCCCGAGACCCTGAGCCGGTAGGCGCTCGGCGCGATCGCAGGGAAGGTGTCGCTCACGCTGTAGATCTGGAACGCGTCGGCGCCCGGGAGCACGTCGGCGAGGCCCGAGCCGAGCGCGGCACCGACCCTGCTCTGCACGGCAGAGCCGAAGGCGATCCCTGCGGCGCCCAGCGCCACCATGCCGAGGAAGACCCTCCTGCCCACCGCGACCGTCTTGTCGGGAGCTGGCCGCGGGGGCGGGGGTGTCCGGCCCTCTGGTACGACCACGCTCGAAGTGTACGACGGCGCAACGACGAGGAACTCGCGGTGTACGACGGCGCAACGACGAGGAAGTATCGGGCAGCGCAGACGGCGTCGAAAGAAGCTTGATAGGCACGACGAAGCTGAGACGAGCCGGGTCGGAGCGGCGAGGGTCTCGCCGGGCGCCGGGAGGCTCAGCTCGACTGACGTGCTCGAGATGCCCTCCGCCGGACGCAGGCGGTATCGCGACCGCCGCCAACGGGCCTCCGAGCTCGGCACCGGTGCTTCTGCCGGCACCGAGGCCCGTGAACCTTCGAGGTCAGGACACGAGCCCGATGCGACGTAGCGTGGACGTGATCGCCGATGGCTGCGCGAGAGCGGGAGGTCGCCAAGCATGAAGAGACAGCCACCGGAGGCTCCTGGTGGTCTCGTTGGACATCTCAGCGCAAATGTGCAAGGGCTGTGCCCTCCGGCCCGTCCCCTCAGGGCAGCCGCGGCTGCGCTGGCCCTCCTCCTCGCCATAGCTGCCTGCGGGGCATCACCGACCGGCTCGGCTGCCGCCTCCATGACCACTACGGCACTCGCCGGTGGGATTCGCGCTGCGAGCGCCAGCACGATCACGCGTGCCTCCTCGCCTCTTCGAGGTTGGCCTCAGGTGATCACCCAGGCAATGATGTACGTGCGGAAGCGTGGGATCTCGGTTCGCCTCGAAGCTCCCACGTCGCTTGCGGGGCCTCCGAGCTCGAGCAACCTCCCCAACTCTGCGATCGCCCGGGCTGGTGCCAACTACTACACAGTCCTCCTCTACTCCTGCCCGTCCCCTCTGCCGCTCAACGACCCCGGCATCGGCAGCGGCTCATGCGGGGCCATGGAGAGCGTCTACGGTGGTTTTGGAGGCGAACGCTACCCGAGCCCGGCGGCCGCTGCCTCCGCGCTTGCATCCAAGGCAGGTGAGCCACCCTCCTCCGTCCTTGACCTGGCGGCCTGCCCCACCACGCAACAGGTGCCCCTTCAGGCACGCATGGCAGCGACGGTCCGCTCGCACGCTGGACGCGACTGCGAGGTCGTCTGGCACGAGGGCCACTGGAAGTTCACGCTGTACGGAGACCTCACCCGCTGGACGGTGCTGGCACATCGGGTGGTCTCCTACCTGGATCAGCACCTGCTCCCGGGGACCCGCGGGGACCTCTTCACTGACCTGGCAGGCGACGGAGATCACACCTCGACGGCCTGGGTGCTCGGAAACAGCGTCTATTTTGCCGATGTCTATCACCAAGTCGTCCCCGACCTCGCCCTCGCAGTGGCCATGGCTCCGTACCCGGGAGCCTTCTAGGTGGCTGGTGTCTTTCGCGTCGATCTCGATTCGCGATCCGCGCCTGGATCTGAGAGAATTACAGCGCTGTAGTTCGAGATCTGGAGGCGCTCGTGACGCTCGGGGTGGCTGACAAGCAGGGGG
>JAJYYT010000062.1 GCA_021800645.1 Actinomycetes bacterium | reverse complement strand
GGTCACCCGCACGGGCGCGCAGCGTTCGCTTCTCGATGCGCTTCTCGCGCGTCGTGTCCGCCTGCACGACCCGCTGGACGAAGATCCCCGGCAGGTGCACGGCTGCAGGGTCGAGCGCTCCAGCCGGAACCAGCTCCTCGACCTCGGCGATCGTCACCCTGCCGGCCATCGCGCAGAGAGGGTTGAAGTTCCGGCTTGCCTTTTCGAAGAAGAGGTTGCCGGCAGTGTCGCCTCGGCTGGCACGGACGAGGGCGAAGTCGGTCGTGACGGCATGCTCCAGCACGTACTTGCGTCCTTCGAACTCGCGCACCTCGCGCGGCGGCGACGCGAGCGTGACGCTGCCGTCCGCCCCATAACGCCAAGGGAGTCCCCCCTCTGCGATCAGGGTGCCGACCCCGGCAGGCGTGTAGAAGGCGGGGATCCCGCACCCGCCGGCGCGCAGCCGCTCAGCGAGCGTGCCTTGGGGAACGAGCTCCACCTCGAGCTCACCGGCAAGGAACTGCCGCGCGAACTCCTTGTTCTCACCGACGTACGAACCGGTCACGCGCACGATGCGGTGCTCGTCGAGCAGCCGGCCGAGCCCCCAGCCGTCGACGCCGCAATTGTTGGAGACCACGGCGAGGTCGGTGGCGCCGCTCTCGACGAGCGCGTCGATGAGGTCGATCGGCACCCCGCACATCCCGAACCCCCCGACCGCGAGCGATGCGCCGTCGCCGATGTCCGCCACGGCCGCCGACGGGCTGTCGACGAGCTTGCTCGATGCCATGGAACCTCCTCCAACGTCCCAGCCACGCTACCGCTGCGCGAGGATCCTCTGAGTGAGGGCGTTGACGCTTCCGGGGCGAGGGACATGAGCGCCGTCACGATCTACGGACTGTGCGCCGTGTCCTTCATGATGGGGATGTACGCGCTCGAGCGCCGTGGCCGCGTCTTCATCGTCGGCTTCGCGCTCGGGTGCCTGCTCTCGAGCGCGTACGGGTTCCTGTCGGGCGCGTGGCCCTTCGGCGCGGTCGAGATCGTCTGGTGCGGCGTGGCGCTGATGCGGCTGCGCCGGCCGCCCACGGTCCCGGCGGACGCCACGCTCGCGCCGGCGGATCCCGCCGGCCCGCCGGCAGAGCGTCCCCGCACGACTGGAGCCGGCGACCCTGCAGACCCACGTCGGGGCCCCTCACCCACCGACGATCCGCGTAGCATCGAGGGCTCGTGACGACGACCGACTCGACGTGGACCCTCGACCGTGCCAGGTCACTCGACGCGGAGGACCCGATCGGCGACGTGCGCAAGAGGTTCTCGCTGCCGCCCGGCGTCATCTATTTGAACGGCAACTCGCTCGGGCCTCTGCCTCGCACAGCCGGCTCGCGGGTCCGGCGGACCGTCGAGGACGAGTGGGGCGCCTCGCTGTCCTCGGGATGGACCGGCCAGGGGTGGATGGACGCGCCCCAGCGCCTCGGGGACCGGATCGCGCCTCTCATCGGCGCGGGTCCCGGCGAAGTGCTCGTCGCGGACACGACGTCGGTCGCGCTCGCCAAGCTCCTCGGTGCCGCGCTCGCCGCTCGCCCGGAACGGCACACCGTCGTGTCCAGCTCCGACAACTTCCCGAGCGATCTTTACGTGGCAGCCGGCGTCGCCCGACGTGCAGGTGCGTCGTTGAAGGTGGTCGACCGGGCCGAGCTCGCCGAGACCTTGGACGGTCTCGCCGGCGACGTCGCGGTGTGCTGCCTCACCCAGGTCGACTTTCGCACCGGAGCGCTCCTCGACCTTCCGGCGGTCACCGAGGCCGTCCATGCGGCCGGTGCGCTCGCGCTGTGGGATCTCTGCCACTCCGCGGGCGTCGTGCCGGTCGGCTGCGAGACCAACGGAGTCGACCTCGCCGTCGGGTGCACGTACAAGTACCTGAGCGCAGGACCGGGCGCTCCCAGCTTCGTGTACGTCCGTCGAGCGCTCCAAGAGCCCCTCGACAACCCGATACCCGGCTGGCTCGGCCACGCGGATCCGTTCGGGTTCGATCTTCGTTGGGAGCCGGCACGCGGCATCCGCAAGTTCCTCACCTCGACGCCGCCCGTCCTGGCCCTGAGCGCGCTCGACGCTGCCCTCGACATCTTCGGAGGCGTCGCGATCGAGCAGGTACGCGAAAAGTCCATGGCGCTCGGTGAGCTCTTCGTCGAGGTCGTGGAGACCGCCGCGGTGCCTGGTCTCGAGCTCGCGTCGCCCCGGGAGCCCCATGCGCGCGGCGCGCAGGTGTCCCTGCGCCACCCTCGGGCAGCAGAGCTCCTCGGGGCGGCGGCCGCGCGCGGGGTGGTCGGCGACCTCCGGCCCCCCTCCCTCTGCCGGTTCGGTCTCGCGCCCCTCGCACTGTCGTTCGAGGACGTCTTCAACGGAGCCACCGCCGTCGTCGACGCGGCGCGATCACTCGAATAGCCACGGCGTCGCCTTTCTCCAGCCTCGCCTCGCTAGCCTGGCCGTCGTGAGCGTCCCCGTCCCGCTCGGCGAGCTCGCCGCCGCCTTGGCTCGACGTGGCAACTGGGTCTATCTCCTCACCGTCGGCGACGATCAGCGGGCGCACTGCGTGGCGTCGCCCCTCGCGTGGGCAGGCGGCGAGATCGAAGTGCAGGCCGGGACGACGTCGCGACGCAACGCCACGGCACGCGGGAACGCGGTGCTCCTCTCGCCTCCGTGCCTCTCGCCTGCACGCTTCTCGCCTCCTGTCTCACCGCCCGAGGACGCCGGCGGTGACCATCTCGACGCCTACAGTCTCATCGTTGACGCCGAGGTGCCCGGCACCGACGGCGGGTCGCCAGCAGGCACCCTGCGAGTGCGGCCGACCCACGCGGTGCTCCACCGTCCTGCACCCGCTCTCCCCGGCGGCCCCGGCCACGACTGCGTCCACCTCTATGAGCGACCCGCTATGAGCGACCCGCGGAGTGACCCCCCCTCGGGCATGACCGCGCTCGGACATGACCGCCCTCAGGGTTCGGCAGGGAGCGAGGGCGGCCGTCTGCCACGAAGCCGTTGGACGTAGCGGTCGGCCGAACGGCGGACCGCCGCCGCTCCGTCGTCGACGATGACCCGCCCCCACCAGCCTCCGTAGATTCGGTCGAAGCGGAATCGGCCGACGCGCCGAGCGATGTCGCGGACCGTCTGCTCGTCGAGAGGGATGAGGTTGGGATAGCTCCACATGAAGCTGGCCCATCCGCGGGCCGGCACCACCTGGACGGTGTCGCCGGTGAACAGCGCGCCCCGTCCTTCTGCGCCCGCCGGCCAGTGCAAGACCGCCGCGCCGTCGAAGTGGCCGCCGATCCGTGCCAGGGTCAGCCCGGGTACCGGCTCCACCTCGTCGTCGAAGAGCTCCACGCGTGGAGACGGTCGCCGCACCCACCCGGCGTCGGCGCGCGCGATGAGCACACGGGCGTCGAAGGCGTCGGCGAATTCGACGTAGGCGCCGTAGAAGTGAGGATGGGACATGCAGATCGCTGCGATCCCGCCGAGCTCGGAGAGGCGCGCACGTGCCGCGTCGTCGAGGAGCGGGATGCAGTCCCACAGGACGTTCCCCGACGCGGTCTGGACGAGGAGGGCACGCTGGCCGATCCCGACGGACGGCTCGATCCCCACACCGAAGAGACCCGGCTCCTCTTCGGCGACCACGACGTGGTGCGTCCGGGCCAGCTCCTCCGTGGTCGTCCACTGCTGCCCGTCGTCTCCCACGTACTGTCGCTCGTCGTCGCAGATCGCGCAGCGCGCGGGAGGCACCCGAGTCTCGGCGTGCTGGACGCCGCAGGTCGCACAGATCCAGGCGGCCATGCGTCGGACCTCTACGCCGAGCCCACGCGAAGGGGACCCGGGACGAGGCTCCCGTGCACGGCGAGGGTCGATGCCGCAAACGGCGCTCGTGGGCGGGGCACGGAGGGGGGCGTTGGTGGCACGAACGTTCGGGGCACGAAGAGGAATTGTCGCCGCCTGCCCGACCAGTCAGCAACCGGGGCGCGGCGACAACCTACTCTCAGGCGATGACTTGCGCTGCAGAAGCGGGGCCCCGAAGTGCGTGCGGGGGTCGCCCCGACGGATCGGGAGGCCGGCAGGACACAGGGGACCTGGGGGTGACCCCAGCAGACCGAGGAGACCGGCTCGCATGATCACCACCATCGCGCTGGTGGCCAGCCGGCTCATGCGCTCCCAGACGGCGCGGCTGGTCCTCCTCGGCGCGCTCTGCCTCGTTGGCGGCGCCGCCGCCTTCGCCGCCACCCAGCACCGTTCGATCGGCACCGGCCTGTACTGGGCCATCACCACCGCGACGACCGTCGGCTACGGCGACGTCACCCCGACCAACACGTCTGGCAGGGTGGTCGCCTCGCTCGTCATGCTCACGACGATCCCCCTTTTCGCCTCCGCCTTCGCACTGTTCGCGGGGGCGGTCGCATCCACCCACTTGCGTAGGCTGCTCGGGATGGAGCGCCACGAGCCATCCGGCCAGGAGGTCGTGATGTACGGGACGCACCCCGCCCTGCCGGTCGCCGCCCAGGAACTGGTCAAGGCGAACCGTGACGTCGTGGTGGTCACGACGGCGGACAGGTCGGCGTTCCCCGACGAGGTCCACGTCGTCAAGGCCGACCCCACCACCGAGGCCGGCATGCGTCGCGGCCACCCGGAGAAGGCCGCCCAGGTCCTGGTCGCCGGCGAAGACGACTCGTCGGTCCTCGTGACCGCGGTGCTGGTTCACCAGGTGGCCCCGCACACTTCGACGCTTGCCATCGCCTCGTCTCCCAACGTGTGCCAAGCCCTGCGTGAGCTCGGGATCGACGCGGTCTCGGGCGAGGAACTGCTGGCGCACACGATCGCGAAGTCCCTCGAGGCGCCTCATGCGGGTGAGCTGCTCTTGGCGTTGCTCGACTCCGAGGGGTTTCGCTTGCAGGAGGTGGCGGTGGGCGACGACGCCGGCAAGCCGATCAGCGCGCTGCGCGCCCGGCGGCTCGGCGTCGTCATCGGCGCCGTGCACGGCGGCCGCGTCGTCATGGGCGTCGCCGACGATCCCGTGCTCGATCCACAAGACCGCCTGCTCGTCCTCACGCCCGATCCCCGCTGAGCAGCGGCGAAGAGGCCCGTGCCCACAGGCCCAGGACTGCACCGCGCTCCCCCGCGCCTCCCCTCGGCGCGAGCGCGAGCGCGAGCGCGAGCGCCAGCGCGCTCGCTACCCTGTCGGCATGCTCGACGCCGCCGTGAGGGAGCTTGCATCACAGAAGAGCTTCGCCGCGCTCACGACCCTGATGCCGGACGGTCAGCCGCAGACGCACATCATGTGGGTGGATGCGACCGACGACCAGTTGCTGGTGAACACCGAGGTGGGACGCCAGAAGTTCCGCAACGTCACGCGTGACCCCCGCGTCACCGTCACGATCTTCGATCCACAGAACCCGTACCACTACGCCGAGGTCAGGGGTCGGGTGACGAGCACCGTGACCGGTGACGAGGCGCGACGGCACCTGGACGTCCTCAGCCAGAAGTACCAGGGCACGCCGTACGGACAGCCGATCGGCAGCGAGCGCGTGATCCTGCGGATCTCGCCCGAGCGCCAGGTGACTCACTAGGTCCTGCCACGCCGCCGCCGCTTTCGATCCTCGACCTGGCACCCGTCGGTCCCAACGAGACCCCGGGAGAGAGCCTGCGCGCCAGTGTCGTCTTGGCCCAGCACGCGGAAGCGTTCGGCTACACCCGCGTCTGGTACGCCGAGCACCACAACATGGCGCGCATCGCGTCGTCGGCCACCAGCGTGCTCATCGGGCACGTCGCCGACCATACGACCACGATCCGCGTGGGCGCCGGAGGGATCATGCTGCCCAACCACGCCCCGCTCACCGTCGCAGAGCAATTCGGCACGCTGGCGGAGCTGCATCCGGGGCGCATCGACCTCGGCCTCGGCCGCGCGCCGGGGTCCGACCGGGCCACCCTCGCGGCCCTGCGCCGCGACCCCGCTGCAGCAGAGCGGTTCCCCGAGGACGTGCTCGAGCTCCAGGGCTATCTCGGCGACGCCAGCCGCGTCCCCGGCGTGAGCGCCACCCCCGGCAAGGGGACGCACGTGCCGCTCTACATCCTCGGATCGTCCCTCTTCGGTGCCCAGCTCGCCGCGCTGCTCGGCCTGCCGTACGCGTTCGCCTCCCACTTCGCCCCCTTTGCGTTGGAGCAGGCGGTGTCCCTCTACCGGGAGACCTTCCGCCCGTCGGCGCAGCTGGCGCAGCCCTACGTGATCGCCGGGCTGAACGTCATCGTCGACACGGATCCCGACGTGGCCCGCGCAGAGCTGCGCACCACCTTGCGCCAGCGAGCGGTGTGGCTGGTCGCGCGGGGCCAGCCGCTGACCGACGAGGAGGCTGACGCGCTGGTGGACTCGCCCGCCGGAGCCCATGTCCGCCAGATGCTGACCTACTCGGCGGTCGGCACGCCTCTCGAGGTGGCCGGCATGGTCGCGGACTTCGCCGCCCACGCGCACGCCGACGAGGTGATCGTGGCACTGCAGTCTCCGACTGCCCAAGGACGGCTGCGATCGCTCGAGCTGCTGGCAAGGTCCGTCGCCGCCGGCGCCGAGCACTCCGGTGACGCTCGCCAGCGTCTCGAGAACCCACTCCCAGGGAGCCCGTAGGCCACCGAGGCCCCCTGGGGAGGCCCGTGAGCCACGGAGGCCCCATGGGGAGCCCGTTTCCCACGGCAGCTCCTCTCGCCAGAGCGTCGTTCGCCCAGGTCGCGTCCAGGTCAGCGGATCGATGGGAGTGACGCGGCCAGTGGCGCCTGGCCGTGCCCTATCGTGCTGAGCGATGTCCCGGATCACCGCCAACCGTGGAGCCGGTGAAGGCGATCCCCCGAACGCGCCACCCCCGAACGCGGCACCCCCGAACGCGGCACCCCCGAACGCAACGCGACCGCAGCCGTCCCGGGGGACCCTTCGACGGTGGCTCGTGCCGGTCCTCGCCGCTGTCGTGCTGGCCGGCAGCGCGGCTTTCGCCGTGTTCGCGTGGGTGCAGGCGCACTCCACAGCGTCCCAACGGCAGACAACCCTCAGCGCGATCCGGGTGTCGGGCATCCCCGCCACCGTCCCGACGCGTCTCGCCAGCCTGATGGGCCTCCAGCCCGAGAAGCCCCTCACCGCGCCGGGCTTCACGCTCACGGACCAAGCTGGCCGGACCGTCTCCCTTGCCAGTTTCCGGGGCCGCCCGGTGGTGCTCACGTTCTTCGATCCGCACTGCCACACAGAGTGCCCGCTCGTCTCCCAGGAGTTCGTCGACGCCGAGCACGACCTCAGCGGCGCGCACACCGGCGTGGTCTTCCTCGCGATCAACGTGAACCGGCACGCGCTGAGCGTGGCGACAGTCCTCGCCTTCTCGAAGGAGCACGAGCTCACCACGATCCCCACCTGGCACTTCCTCACGGGATCCCTCCCAATACTCCGCCGACTCTGGCGCGAATACGGCATCGAGGTAGCCACACGGATCGTGCACGGGCACTGGACAGTGCTCCACACGTCGATCGTCTTCTTCATCTCCCCGCAGGGCCAGGAGCGCTACGTCGCCGCGCCGCTCGCCGACTACCACGACACACCGACACACCGCGCCTACCTCCCGCAGCTCACGCTCAAGGCGTGGGGACGCGGCATCGCGCTGGTCACCAAGTCGCTCGTGCACTGACGACGGTCCTGGCCGCGCGCGGTCATCGGGCGCTTGCCCCTCTTGACCTCGTCGTCTTGCCACGTCGGCGCATCTCGGCCGTTCCTACACAACTCGATCTGCGCCTGCTTCCGGGGAGGAAGGCACCCGGAAGCCGGCTGGAAGCGACCCGGAACAGCAACCCGGCATCGTGCCCTCGCCGAGGGACGCGTTGCCGAGGGACCGCGTGCACGGAGCTCCCCGGCTGCCCTGCCGCCTCCGACCACGTGCTCGGACGCCGGTACGATCCTCCGATGAGCACCAAGCCGCATGACCTGCGCCGCGAGGTTCTCGATCAACTTCGGTGGACGGTGGACGAGCTCACCGACGAAGTGGCGCGAGTCGGACCCGGCTGGCTGGCACGAACCCGCTCGCTTCCGCTCGTCCACACCCTCAACCGATTCCACGTCACCGAGGTCGCCGGCGCGGCTGAGATCCTCGCCGTCGTAGAGGAGCACCAAAGGGACCTGCCCTACCGCCACGTTGTCGTCGATGACGAGGGGACGGCACGAGAGTTGTGGGCTGCACTGGGCAAGGAAGGCTGGAGAGTGGAACGTGACGCGCTCATGGTGCTCGCCGCACGCGCGAGCCGTGAGATCGATACGAGCGCGGTCACCGAGCTGAGCCAGGAGGAGACGGAGCAGCTGATGCGCCGCTGGGCCGTCGAGGACCATCTCGATACCCATGAAGGCGTGCTGGAGCAGTTGGCGCGGTACAACCGGAGGGAAGGTGCGCTGTGGAACGAGCGTCTGCTCGGGATCCGAGCACCAGCCGGGCAGCCCGCGGCACTCACCAAGCTTCGCCGTCGGGGAGCGACGGCGTGGGTGGAGCACGTCTACACCGTTCCCGAGCAACGAGGCAGGGGGCATGCTCGCGCGCTGGTCACCTATGCCGCCAACGAGGCCCGAGCAGAAGACGCGGACTTGACGTTCATCATCGCCGACGACGACGACTGGCCGAAGCATCTCTATGCCGACGTCGGGTTTCGCTTGGTGGGCACCAGTTGGAGCTTTCACAAGGAGGTCGGCGATCCCGCACGTTGAGCGCGACGGGGTCGGGGGGAGCGAATGCCGGGTCGCGGGCGCACGGGCGGTGGCGCACGTCATGATCACGGGGTGCGCTTCTTCGACGACTTCCCCGGCCATGTAGAGCGGCGGCTCCCCGACGGGGCCTCGGGGCCGCCGTCAGGAATGATCGGAGGCTTCGTCCCGTGGCGGACGACCCTCGTCCGGACCCACAATGCCTGGGCCGCGGTGCAGGACTTCGAGGCATTTCCGTCGGGCATCCTCTTCGAGTTGGTCGCACGAGTCGAAGACTGGGACCCCGACCCCTCGGCACGAACCCACACACTTCTTGGACACCCGACGTCGCTGCGTCTCGGTGTCCGCTTCAGCGACGGGCGCGCGGGCGCGACCGATCGCTTCGCCGAGCGAGCACGACCGATGCGGCTCGGAGAGGTGATTTTCTTCCCCAAAGGCGGGTCCGGGCACCCGCACGAGTACCGCCATGCATTCTGGCTCTGGCCACTCCCACCTCCCGGTCCCATGACCTGGATCTGCGTCTGGCCAGCGGTGGGCGTCGGCGAGGAGACCGTCGAGGTGGACGCGTCGGAATTGGTCGAGTCTGCTGCGTCGTCAGAACGCCTGTGGACGGAGGTATGAAGGCACCTATTCGCTGAACGCGCCGAGGACGAAGACGATGTCCTCGC